>JBGPYG010000040.1:0-15144 GCA_041493085.1 Pyrinomonadaceae bacterium
AACGCGCAAATGACTGTCACGATCGGAGTAATGGGTTCAGCCGGCGATGTCTCTGCAGCACGTGACAAGGAAGCGCTCGCGGAGAAAGCCAACGCTCTGGCTCAGGCTGTTGCCGCGCGCAAGCTGTTGCTCCTGACTGGAGCCACAACTGGAATAGTCTACCTCGTGGGCAAGACTGCGCATGACGCCGGCACTTTCCATGTGGGGATTTCGCCTGCGAGTGATAGCCGGGAGCACGAGGAAAAATACAAACTGCCTCTGGATGCCTGCGATGTGATCGTCTACACCGGCTTTGGTTTGAAAGGACGGAATGTGGTGCTGGTACGCTCCTGCGACATTGTATTGTTTGTCGCCGGCGCGATGGGCTCGCTCAATGAATTCACGATTGCTCACGACGAAGGAAGAGTGATCGGCTGTTTGACGGGCACCGGCGGTGTCGCCGACGAGGTGGATTACCTGCTCAAGAAGTTTTCGAAGGATACTGGCGCACGCGTCTTTCAGAACGAGGATCCGAACAAATTACTTGAGACTTGTTTGGCTGAGTTACAGCACCGCGGCGCCTAACGGCCCTATACAAGGGAGGGAGAGCGATGGACTTGGGAATAAGAGACCGCGTTGCGCTTGTCGCTGCCGCCAGTAAAGGAATTGGTTTCGCCGCGGCTCTGGAACTGGCGCGAGAAGGCGCGCGCGTCTTTCTTTGTTCGCGCGATGAAGCGCGAGCCAGCGAAGCAGCGCAAAAGATTCACGATGAAACAGGCGCCGCTGTCGCCGGCGTCGGCGCTGACGTCACCGATGATCAGGCGGTGGAACGCTTTGTAAGTCTCGCACGCGAACGCGCCGGCCGCATTGACATACTCGTTACAAACGCCGGCGGACCACCTGCATCCACTTTTGCTGATGCGCAATTGGAAACGTTTCGCCAGGCATTTGAACTGAATGCGCTCTCGGCGATTCGTCTGGCGAAACTGGTCTTGCCGGGCATGCAGGCGCAGAGGTGGGGCCGCATAATCAACATCACTTCCGTTTCCGTAAAGCAGCCGATAGACGGACTGCTATTCTCAAACACGGTGCGCGCCGCGCTCACCGGCTGGGCCAAGACAGTTTCCAACGAAGTTGCGGCTGACAACGTGACCGTCAACAACGTCGCGCCCGGCTACACCCTGACTGAGCACCAGGACGAAGTGGCTGAAGCGCGCGCGTTGGCGCTGGGAAAATCGAAAGTGGAAATCATCGCGTCCTGGGCGACGCAGGGACCGATGGGCCGGGTTGGCAGACCTGAAGAGATCGCGGCAGCCGTAGCCTTCCTCGCTTCGGAACGCGCATCTTATATTACCGGTGTCACACTACAGGTGGACGGCGGCTGGGTAAGGAGTTTGCTCTAATGAAGGACGCTGACCAGGTTAACGCTCATTATTCTTCAACAGACATGCGGCCCGATCAGTTTGATCATGCTGATTGGTCAAAAGCTCAACCAGTCGTCATCTCCCGGTTGTGGTCTGAGCAGGCGGCGCCCGCTAGCCGCCACGCTGAAGTGCGAATTCTTTGGACCCAGGAAGCGCTCGTCGTTCGCTTTGTTTGCCAGCAAAGGGAGCCGCTGTTCGTCAACTCACATCCTCAGCTTGATAAGAAAACAATGGGACTTTGGGAGCGAGACGTTTGCGAAATTTTCATCGCGCCTGATCCTGCTCGACCTAATCATTACTTTGAATTTGAAGCGGCGCCGACCGGAGAGTGGATTGATTTAGCGGTTACTGCCGTCGGGGCAGCGCGAGAAAAGGATTGGGAGTTCCATTCAGGAATGACCACGGCTTCCCGAATCACAAAAGGCAAGGTCACGATTGCGATGCGTATTCCCTGGGACGATTGGATTCACAAACCGCAGCGCGGTGAGAAGTGGCGAGTGAATTTATTTCGCTGCATCGGCACCGGTCGCGAGCGTTATTTAGCGTGGCAACCCACTCACACTCCAGAACCCGACTTCCATGTGCCGGAAGCTTTTGGCTGGCTCAGTTTTGTTTAGCATTCTTACGAACTGCCTGCTCATTGCTTAGGATGGAATAAAGAGGAAACGTATTCCACAAACTTTGCGCGATCCGCATCCGGCATGCCGACAATCTTCACTCCAATCAGATAGCCTGTCTCGGTTTCGTGCTCTTCAAGCCTTTCATAACGAACCGGTGTAACCTGCAATTCGATTGGGCCAACAGGCGATTCGAGCTTCACACTCAAGCTGCGATTTTCTCCCACCAGATGATGTTCGCCCAGTGTGATCGCAGGAACGACAAGCGCCAATCCAGTGGCACTCAGGTCTAACGTGTGACCTTCCATGCTGATGATTCGCCGCGTCCCATTAGCGCTTTTCGCGGGAGAGGCCAGCGAAAGCCTAAACGGCAGCCGAACGTCCTGCCGCTTTGAATGGCGGCGATCACTGACATACTGCCGCAGGCGTGACACGATTGCTCGAGTGAATTCTGCCATTGTTCCACACTCCAGCGGGCCTAGTCATTTCGGGGGACCCTCCTTTGCCTGATACTCGGCTAGAGTGTCCGTCGCCTGAATTTGAGGAGGGGGCACAACCAGGAAACCGTCGGGAGGTTCGCAAGTCCATTCTAGTTAGACCGGAGCTTGCGCGCAATAGAAACTTAAGGCGGCTTGATTGATTCGAGTTAACCGCTCGCGTGAATGCTTCAGGGAATCCCCGCGTTCCCGCCGTTTCAGCTCGACTGAAACGAGAACAACGCGCAGGTGATACTGGCTCAGTTTAATTGTTTCCCCCGGGCGTTAAGGGTTTGCCACCGGTGTCGCTGCTCCTGACACCGCTTTTGTCCAGGTAAAAGGAGAGTCGGCCCGTGCGGCCATACTGTGCGGGTTCGGCTGCGGCGCTCCATGTCTTCCCACCGGCAGGCGCGTTAACGTGGAAGCGATAACCGGTCGACTCCGTGCCTTCCAGGTCTTTTGGTAGCAGACCCAGCGAAATCAGTGTCGCCAAATCCGCAAACAGGCCTTGGTGTTGTTGGCTATAGAGGAGTTGCGCCAGCGAGATGCGCGTCAACATGTCCTGAACATCACTGTGATGAGCATCGATTCGCGTATTGAAGAAAAACTGTTTTCCGGCTTTCTTGACAAGCTGCTGGTTCTCTCGGTCGCCAAGAATCCAAATCCCCTCAACCTTAATCAAAGTTGTCGGCTCTATCTTGGTCTGGCCGTCGGAATCCAGCACTTTCACAAACACCGTCGCGTCATCGCCACTTATCTGTTCGCCGGTTATATCTACGTCAGCCGGGATCTTCTCGCTCACGGCGATCGCCACCCTTTCGAAGTCTGGCCGCAGATCCTCAAACTCCTGGGGCTTCAAGGGTTCAATCGCCGGTTTGTAAATCGACAAGCCGAATGCTTCGCGGAATTTTTTCTCGCGCATCGCTTTATAAAATTCGCGCACCGTGTCTGACGGCGAACGCGGCGGCGCCTTTTGCGACATCAGCGATGACGCGCCCAAACAAACGAGCACGAGAGTGAGGAGAACCCTGGGGAGGAATCTTGAACATGAAATTGAAGCTCGCATCAATGCTAATCCTTTGATTACCTTTGTGTTCAGCCGTGAGGCGCGCCCCTTGTAAGCAGCGCGCCTCGGATGTTGAATAGAAAGTCAGTTAACTACGGTCGACATAATCCGACGAATCCTATCAGCGCCGCTTCACCACGGCGGGCTTACTGGTAAGGAGAACTTCGCGCCCCACCAAGTATAGCAAGAGCATGAGGACCAGGAACGGAATCATCGACAACATATCAGAGTTACCACCATGGAAAAGTGGATTGTGCAGAGTTGCCCAGTCCTCGACGCCCTTGTTGAAGTTTGCCAGGGCGGGCCGCGGCACGCCTTGAAGGATCGCAATCACGATGGCCGCGAGCGCGCCTCCGGCAATGTATCCTGAAGCCATCAACACGCCGGGACTCTTGTCCGTTTCAGCCACAAATTTATCTTCAGTCAGGTTCTCATCCTTCAGCTTCTTTCGCAGGTAACGATCGACACCCCAGCGAATCATTCCCCCGATGAAGATCGGACTTGAAGACGACAGTGGCAGATAAACACCAACTGCAAACGCGAGCGATGGAATTCCGCTCATCTCGAGCACGATGGCGATCATCACGCCTAGTAGTACCAAACCCCACGGCAGTTGTCGGTTCAGAATTCCCTTAATGATGTAGGACATCAGGGTCGCCTTGGGCGCGTCATACTTCGTGACCGCCGATCCATCAGGTCTGACCCTGTGAATGCCGTTGATGCCCGGGTCAGCCAGGTACACCGGAACGCCCTGATCGTTCACCAGGTAACGCCCGGCCGGACCACCCGCGGTGTCGGTCTTATGGAAGGGATGGTATAAGCCCGCATCCTGGTTCGCCTGTGGGCCTTTCAGTTTTTCCGGAGCGCCTGCCTGTGAAGGGTCAATCTTCAGAGTGGCCGGGAAGTTCGCCTCAACTCTGTAAGCGACTTTGCCCGAACTATCGACCAGATACTCTCCCGGATCGAGCCCGGCAACGGCCGTGGCGCCGGCTTCGTTCTTTAGAACTCGATAATCGCCAACTGCGGATGGTTTGATTTCATCTGTGTAGGCCGGCAAGGAAGCTGCCCTGGTTGAATCCAGGCTTACGCTCTGCGTTGCCGGTTCAAAACTCATGCGCGGGACATAAACCGTGGCTGAGTCGTTGAGCAGGAGAAGAATCGGTCCGAGTATCAGCGCCGAGGCAAACGCTCCGACAAGGATCGCAATCTGCTGCAATCTGGGAGTTGAACCAATCAGGAATCCGGTCTTCAAATCCTGCGACGTCGTGCCTCCATTCGACGAAGCGATGCAAACTATGCCGCCTATCGAGAGCGCGGTAATGTAATACGAAGGGCCCGTCCAGCCGATTAGGAGAAATATCAAACACGTAAGCAGCAGCGTGGCTACCGTCATCCCGGAAATCGGATTTGAAGATGAACCGATCTCGCCGGTGAGGCGCGAGGAAACTGTCACGAACAAAAACCCAAACGCCACAATCAGAATCGCCCCAAGGATGTTCCATTGCAGATTCAATTGCGGAAAGACCATGATCAGGCCAAGCAACGCAACGATGCCGCCGATGACAAACTTCATGGAAAGATCTTGATCCGTTCGCGGCGCGTTGGCGGTTGCAGCCGGACCGCCACGAAGATCGGCAAGACCACCCTTGAGCCCGCTCCAGATTGTGGGGAGCGATCGAAACAGGCTGATGATGCCGCCGGCAGCAACAGCGCCGGCTCCAATGTAAAGGATATAAGCACCGCGAATTTGACCGGGACTCATCTCGCTAATGGGGACGGTTCCTGGTGGCAGTACGGTCGTCATTCCTTCGCCGAAGAATTTGATTGCTGGAATCAAAACGAGGTAAGCGAGGACGCCGCCAGCACACATGATCGACGCGATACGCGGACCGATGATGTAGCCCACTCCTAACAACGCCGGCGAGATTTCGGCGGATACCGACCCGGCCTTGAAAGGCGCGCCAAAAACTTTTTCCGGCGTGTCTTTCCAACCCTTGAAGCCAGTCATCAGGACTTGATACAGAAACCCGACACCCAGTCCCCCGAAAATCGTCTTGGCTCCGGTTTGCGCGCCCTCATCCGCTGCGCCCGCGTGCTCGGCTGATCCGGCCGCTGCTGCCTGGCGCGATTCGTCTGAAGCCCCCGCCTTCAAAACCTCCGCACACGCCGTTCCCTCGGGGTACTTCAAGTAGCCATGCTGGGCAACTATCAAAGCTCGCCGCAGCGGAATCATCATCAGGATGCCGAGGAGTCCTCCCAGCATCGCCACGAGCATTACGCGCGTGAACTCCAGATCCAGTCCGAGGATCATGATCGCGGGCATGGTCACGCCCACTCCGAAAGCGATGGATTCGCCCGCTGAGCCTGCGGTCTGGACAATGTTGTTTTCGAGAATAGTCGCGTCGCGCAAACCAAACTTCGAAAGCACTCGGAAGATCGTTATCGAAATAACCGCGACAGGAATGGAGGCGCTGACGGTCAAACCGACTTTGAGAACGAGGTAAAGAGAGGAGGCCCCGAAAACCATTCCCAGCAGCGTGCCAATGATTAGCGGCAGGGGAGTTAGCTCCCGCAGCCGCACCCCGGCGGGAATATACGGCTGAAATGTTTCCAAATAAGGATTGTCTGGTTTGAAACCGATTCTGTCTGGATACTCGTTCGCAGGAATGCTTTCAGAAGACATCCGTCTTTTCCTCCAACAAAGTTGCTAAAACGGGGAGTGCTCAGGGGTTAGTTCGCTGGTTACTTTACACGGGCCACCCGCGCCTGGGCAAGCTGATTTGCCGATAAAACGCGGCGTTCTCTCCTTTTTTGAACCCTATCGAACGGCGGGATTCGCCGCGTGCGAGAATCTGAAAGCTCAAGGTGAACACTGGGACCGCGGGCGTCTCGCCCGCATCCCGCTGCAAGCACTCAACCCTGATCGGAAAACCTATTCGCGCTTCGCGCTTATTGCGGGCGAGACGCCCGCGGTCCCAGGAATAGCGACCTTCAACCTTCAGCCCGTTTCGATTACACTTCCTCGGTCTTTCCAATCATTCCAGAGAAGCAATAAAGGGACTTAATGCGAACCCGAATAGTCGCACTCCTACTTTTCACTTCGTTTCTTCTTCCACTAATCCCATTTGAACGCGTCGACGCAAATTCCGTCGTAACGATTGGAAGGGCAACGTCACGTTCGGCCGGTATTCCCGCCCCCGAAGACGTGCTGGGCTTCGTTCCCGGCGACGATCGCAAACTCGCAAGCTGGAATCAGGTGCTTGAGTATTTCACTGCCCTGGCAAAAGCGAGTGACCGCGTAAACTTCGAGACGCTCGGCAACTCGACGATGGGCAAGCCGTTTGTGATGGCCACGATCAGCGCGCCCGAAAACCTGGCGCGGCTCGACGAATACAAAAAGATTCAGGAGCTCCTGGCAGACCCGCGTAAGCTCGGCCCGCCGCGTGTCCGCGACCGCAAAGCGGCGGAACTAATCAAACGCGGCAAGACGATCGTACTCATCACCTGCGGTATTCATTCGACCGAAGTGGGTTCATATCTCTCGAGCATGCTCATAGCTCATAGTCTTGCCGCTGCTAACGATTCCAACACCCAAAGAATCTTGCAGAACACGATCATCCTGCTGGTGCCGTCGTTGAATCCTGATGGCGTGGACATCGTCAAAAACTGGTACCACAAGACACTTGGCACACCTTACGAAGGAACCGATCCCCCCGAGCTCTATCACAAGTACACCGGCCACGATAACAATCGCGACTGGTATGCTTTCACCCAGGTCGAGACTCAGATCACCATAGATAAGATTCACAACGTCTGGCATCCGCAAATTGTCCACGACATTCATCAGCATGGTGAATTTAGTTCGCGGCTATTTTTGCCGCCGTACACGCAACCGGTGGAACCCAACGTCCCAAAGCAAATTGTTGAAGGCTACACGGAGCTCGGCAACTTCATGGCTCGCGAGATGCGGGCCGAAGGTTTCAAGGGCATCACCACGGATTCGAGTTACGACGCCTGGTCACCTTCTCGCGCCTACTCGCACTATCACGGCGGCGTGCGAATTCTTTCCGAGACTGCGTCGTGCAAAATCGCTACCCCAATCACAGTTAAGTTTGGCGAGCTGCGCAAGGGCGAAGGCTACGATCCAAAAAAAGAGTCGGCTAACTTTGGGTCAGTCTGGCGCGGCGGCGAATGGCACCTACGCGACATCACAAACTACATGACCACGGCAGCGTTTCTATTGTTGAGGCACGCCGCTCAGAATCGCGAAGAGTGGTTGTCCAGGTTTTATGAGATTGGCAAAGACGCGGTGCGTTCAAGAGGAAAAGGTGAGTTGAGAGGATTTATTATTCCTGTGGCCTCACGCTCCGGGTTTAACGTGCAGGGGTCCAATCAAAGTAAGTTGATCGCGATTCTTGAAAGAGCGGGAGTAGAGGTTAATCGTTTAGCATCATCGCTCAACCATAGGGGCGAGGTATTCCAAATGTTGTCAGGCGTCGTCCACCTTAACCAGCCATATGGCGCCTTTGCAAGGGCGTTACTTCAGAACCAGGAATATCCTGATCTTCGCGACTCACAGGGGCACCCAATTCCTCCTTATGACGTCACGGCTCACAATCTAGCCGCGTTGATGGGCGTCAGAATCGTGCCGTTTTATGGACCTATTTCCTACCAGCAGATGAAGGCGCATCCCACTATCTTCGGCAGTTTCGGCGACCTTAATTTCGGTACTGCTCTATATAAGTCTTTCGTTCCCGCAATGGACGAAGGATGGACCCGCTGGATGTTGCAAGATAGCCAGGTTCGATTCAAAGCAATTACTGACAGTGTGGTGCGCAAGGGTAGACTTAGCCCGCAATTTGATTCAATCATCATCCCCGACCAGCCGCCCAAAGATATTCTCAACGGCTATCGGACCGGCGCGATGCCGCCGGAGTACACCGGCGGACTTGGACAGGCAGGCGTGAAGGCGTTGCGTGAGTTTGTCGAACAAGGCGGCACGTTGGTTTGTTTGAATCGCGCCTCAACCTTTGCCATTGAACAATTCAAACTTCCTTTGCGCGACGTTGTCGCCGACGTCTCTGAAAAAGAATTCTTCGTGCCTGGTTCCATTTTGCGTATTGAACTCGACACCTCACATCCGCTTGCTCAGGGAATGCCGAAAGAAACAATCGCGTGGGTTGAGGATTCGCCAGTATTTGAAGTTGTTCCTGGGGGCGCGGGCATCGCGGGGTCCCCAAGCGGGCAGCCCGCTTGGGGTGCCATGTTGCCCGCAGTGAGCGCGAAGCGCGAAACCGCAGACAAGATGTCTGCCCTCCCAGCGTCCAATGTGCATATCATCGCACGCTACCCTACCGACAAGAATCCGCTGCTATCAGGTTGGTTGTTGGGCGGCAATCGTATCAAAGGAAAGGCGGCGCTGGTGGAAGTGACGATGGGCAAAGGACGCATAATTCTCTTTGGCTTTCGTCCCCAATATCGCGGCCAGTCGCTGGCAACTTATCCGCTATTCTTCAATGCGATAAGCGGCAGATAGATTTCGACGCAAATACTGGGACCGCGGGCGACCCGCCCGCAACGCGCCGTCAGCCGCGTAGATCTTCGGAGATATTAATTAACAAGGCACTGTTCGCGCTACGCGCTCATTGCGGGCGGGACGCCCGCGGTCCCAGTAATAACTTGGCGCTCACATTAAGGTGATGTTATTCCTGTAGATACATCTGCGCAGCCATCTTCGTCAGCTTCCAGACCCGCGACCATTCAATCCTGCCGTTGCCATTCTCCCGGCCAGTTATCTTGTCGATGATCAGCTTGCGGAAGACGCGGCCCTCGCGTCGCAGCATGAACTCTTTCGCATAAGGCCTCGCCGTGTCGAAGAAGCTGAATTCCGGATCCGTGACGATGCCGATGCCTTCAAGAGTCATCAGCGCGCGCATGATGTAAGTGAAGTTCGCGGGCAGACGGAAGGGGTATTCATAAATTACTTCGGCGAGATCATAGGTCAACTCTTTAAACTTGACCTCACCGAGCTTGAGATTGAGGTAGACCTTGAACAGTCTTTCAACTACGGGTCGCACAGTTTCCGGATCCACGCCCGGCTTGAGGAAGTTGAGATTGATGATGTCCTGGCCCAGGCCGTGCACGTCACGTGCAACCACATTAAAGAACGCGTTAATCATCTGCGACTGCAGCTTGGGAGTGATCCGACCAACCATCCCGAAGTCGAAGAAAGCGAGGTGGCCGGAATCCATCACCAGAAGATTTCCGGGATGAGGGTCGGCATGGAAAAAACCATCTTCCAACAGCTGTTTCAGATAAGTACGAACGAGCAAACGGTTCACTTTGACAGCCGAGAGGCGGCGCGCGCGCAAGCCTTCGACGTCTGTGACCTTCGTGCCGCGAAAGAATTCAAGCGTCAGCACGCGACGGCTCGTGTGTGACCAGTAGATTTTCGGCACGCGGATCACTTGCCAGGTGCGGAAGTTGTAGCGGAAGCGGTCCGCGTTTCGTCCTTCCTTCACGTAATCCATCTCTTCAAAGACGGTGGTATGAAACTCCCGCAGCATGCCTTCCCAGTCGGCGTTTTCGTTTGCTTTGGGGAAGAAGCGGTTGGTCAGCTTTACCAGTCGATAAAGAATTGCGATGTCGAAACTGATGATCTGTTCCAGGTCCGGGCGCTGAACTTTAACAGCGACTTCTTCACCCGACGACAAGCGCGCACGGTAAACCTGGCCCAGCGAAGCCGACGCCACCGGCTCGCTGTCAATCTCCGCATAACACTCTTGCAGACTGCGCCCGAGCTCGGACTCGATCCGCGCAAAAGCTTCGGCAGTGGAGAACGCTGGCACCTGATCCTGGAGCGTCGACAATTCTTTCACGTAAGCCAGCGGCAGGAGATCAGCCCTGGTGCCAAGTGCCTGCCCGATCTTGATGAACGTTGGCCCGAGACGGATCAAACTCTTACTCAACCAGACAGCCTGTTTTGCGAGACGCGCGGCCTTCTTGTCCGACCCTTCGCGGCCGCGAAAGACAACAAAGCGCACCAGCCTGATTAACTTGTCTAAGGCAACGCGAAGGAATTCGTGGCAGCGCGCCTTCAGTCGTGCGTTCAGGTGGTTTGCTTTGGTTTCGTCGCGAAGACGCTCGACCATCCGGCGGTTGAAATCTGCGCGAATGTCGTAGGTGTCGAGAAACAGGTAGAGCGTGAACAATCCGAGGACACGAGCCACTCGTGCGAGACGTAACCAGCCGCGCAGTCCGCGGCCCCTGAGAATCTCGGCCACCATTTCATCCGAGAGCGGCTCGGGGGCAGGACTGTTTTTGGTGGAAGAAGTGCCACCACTGTGATTGCCGGCAGGCTTGGCCACGGCGGCCAAGTTACCATTGCCGGCTGCAATCACTGTTACAGGAATTAATGCTTGCTCGTTATTCATAAGAGCTAATGCCTAACTAACGCTGCGCGATTCCAGGGGCTGTTTTGCTCGACACATGAAACCGAATCAGAACCGGGAGCGGTAGCGACCGGCTCTATGCTCATCTTAACGACGGGCCAACGCAATGTTGCTAACGCAATGGCCGGTCGCTACCGCTCCCGGTTCTGATAGTAGATTCCACCGGTGATCAAACCAGCGAGAGCATGTGTTTCGAGGCACCCCGTTCAAAATAACTCTGCGCCCGCGTCACGTCTTGCTCGATCTGCGTCTGCAACTCTTCAATGGAACCAAACTTCCTCTCGTCGCGCAAGCGGTGGAGAAAACGAACGCGCACCACATCCCCATAAAGATCGCCCGCCCAATCCATTACGAAAGTCTCGACGGAAGGTTCCGCATCGGCTTCGAAAGTCGGCCGCACGCCCACATTGGTAACACTGCGACGCCATTGCCCGTCAATCAGCGTTCCGGTCACGTAGACGCCGTTGCGGGGTATGACGCGGTTCCGGGGGTGCAAGTTGGCCGTTGGAAAGCCCAGACCAGCTCCTCGCTCGGCTCCTCGTTCTACGCGGCCCTCCACTCCATAGGGCCGGGCCAGCAGCCGACGCGCCAGGTTAACTTTGCCCTCTGCCAGCAGTCCCCTCACCTTGCTGGAACTGACGCGTTGATTCCGGAACTGCACCTCCGGAACTTCGTCCGCAAAAAAACCCAGATCCTGGCTGACGCGCCTCAGTAGTTCGATGTTGCCTTCGCGATTGTGCCCAAACGCGAAGCCGCGGCCGAGGTAAACTTCCTTTGCCTGGAGCCGATCCTTGACAACGTCGCAAAGAAAATCCTCGGCTTGAATTTGGGAAAACTCCTGATCGAAACGTATGACGATCGTTTGCTCAATACCGAGCACGCCAAACCCTTCCACTTTTTGATCGAGAGTTTGCAGGAGTGGCGGCGCCGATTCAGGATGCAACACAGCGCGCGGGTGCGGATCGAAAGTTATCACGGTCGGGATCGCGCCAGTCTCGCGCGCCCTTTCCACTACGGTGCGCACGATCAACTGGTGGCCCAGGTGCAGCCCGTCAAACACCCCGAGCGTCAGCACCGTCGGTCGCTGGATTTCAGCGTTGTCAGTTCCGTGGAATAGACGCATGTTTTAGTCCAAAGTCCAACGTCCAAAGTCCAAAGTCAACCTACTTGGATCGAGTGTTGGGTCTTCAAGAGTACTTGGCGTCGATGAAGAAAAAAGCAGACGTTGGACTTTGGACATTGGACTTTGACTGCCTTCTCAAGCTTTCAACCTTGGACTACCAACCCATCATAAGCCCACTCAACTCCGTCAGGCAGACGCACTGAGTCGCGCTCGTGCTTAACGTCGTGCGCGATGTGGGTCAGGTAAGCTTTTTTTGGTTTGATCTTCTCGATGTACTCGAGCGCTTTGTCCAGCCAGAGATGCGTTGGGTGTTCTTTGAATCGCAGGCAGTCAAGCACCAGCGCGTCGAGACCGCGCATCTGATCCATCGTTGCCGGCGGAATCTCGCTGAGGTCAGTTGCATAGGCAAAATCGTTTAAGCGGTAGGCCATCACCGGAAGCCGCCCATGGATTACCTCCAGCGGAGTGATCAGAAAATCCTCTTCCAAACAGAACTGCGCGCCGGGCACAACCGTGTGGGGAATCACCTGCGGCAGGCCACCGCCAAAGTGTGAAGGCTCGAAGATGTATTTGAAGATGCGTCGAATATCGATCCAGGCGCGCTCGTCGGCATAGAGACCCAGGGCGCCATAGCGAAAATTCAGCGGGCGAATGTCGTCGAGACCGAAAATGTGGTCGGCGTGGCAATGCGTGACCAGAACCGCATCGAGCCGCTTGAGACCGTAGCGCAAAGCCTGCTGGCGAAAGTCGGAAGACGTGTCGATGAGCACAGACTGACCGGCATGTTCAATGAGAATGGATACTCGCAGGCGTTTGTCGCGCGGATCGTCGGAGGTGCAGGTCTCGCATTCGCAACCGATGGAAGGGACGCCAGTGGATGTGCCTGTGCCGAGAAACGTAAGTTTCATGACGAGTCCAAGGTCCAATGTCCAATGTCCAAAGTCAAATCAGCTGCGCGGGCCGACTCTGAGTCTGCCGCAGGGAGATTTCGCAATTACCGGACATTGGACTTTGCACTAATGTTCAGCCGCCGGTGATATCGCTGCCGGTGTATGTGCGAGCCTGTGGCGGCGTGGCGTTGGTCAGGGAGACGTACTGCATCCGCAGATCGGCGAGCAGCCCTTCGAGAACTTGTTGTTCCTGGGGCAGGAGATTGCCGCGCGTTTTTTGTTGCAGCATTCCCAGCACGTCGATCCAGTGTTTGCCGAGTTCGAGATCTACTTCGCGCTTGCCGGTTACCGGGTGCTCCATCATGCCGAGCGAAGATGCCGCGTTTGAAGCGATCGACATCATGAAACTAGCGAAACTTGCCGGATCGTCCATTGCCGCCAGGTCCACTTCCGCGCCCGATTCAGAACTCGGCAAAGCAGTTGTTTCACTGGTGGCGGTTGGTTGCTCTTGCTGTTGAGGGCTCGGCTCAACTGGAGCAGGAGCGGCAGCCGTCTGTGTAGCGGCAGGTGGCTCAGGCAAGGAACCAGCGGCGGCATTGGCAGCTTGCGGCGCCTCTGGTTTTACTTCGGGTCTCTCATCTTCGGGCACGTCACGGGGCGTACCATCCGGATTGAACAGCCGTCGATCCGTTACCTTATAGCTGGTTTGTTCCTCGCTCATTTCCCCTACCTATCTCGGGCTAAACGCCGTAAAGACTGATTAGCGTCAGCAGTTTCGTTAAAGTTTGTAATGTATGCCGATGGTAGCATCCGCATCGTAGGCTCGCAAGACAGGCGTCTAAATCGTTTCGAGTTTGGGGTTTCGGGTTTCGAGTTTTCAATTTTGCGTTTGGTGTGTGGGAAGTCTGCGTTCTAAACTCAATACTCGATCCTGGCTGAACTCGAAACCCGAAACTCCAAACTCGAAACCTAAACGATGCCTGCCAACTTTGAAGATCTGATCCAACTGATGCAGAGGCTGCGTGGACCTGATGGGTGCCCGTGGGACCGCGAACAAACTTACGCAACGCTGGCGCCGATGCTTTTGGAAGAAGCGTACGAAGCGTTTGAGGCCGTTGAAGAAGCGCGCGAGGGCCACCCAAACGAATTGCGCGACGAACTTGGCGATCTACTTTTCCAAATAGTCTTCTACGCCCAGGTCGCAAAGGAACAAGGCGACTTCTCAATCGACGATGTGACTGACGCGATTCACTCCAAGATGGTGCGCCGTCACCCACACGTCTTCGGTGAGACCAGCGCAAACGACACAGCAACCGTCTTGCGCAACTGGGAGGCGATGAAGCAGGAAGAGCGGCGCGCCGCCGGGCAGAGCGAGCGCGGAGAGTCTTTGCTTGATGGCGTGTCGTCGAAAGCGCCGGCGTTGATGGAAGCGCACCAGCTTTCTACCAAGGCCGCGCGAGTCGGCTTTGACTGGGAAAAACTCGAAGACATCTTCGCTAAACTCGAGGAAGAAGTCGGCGAACTGCGCGCGGCCATTCAAACTCATGCATCGTCTAACAACGAAGCCGATCACACGCTGGTCAGAGAAGAGCTAGGCGATTTGCTGTTTGCGGTGACCAACATCGCGCGCCACCTGAGCGTCGAGCCAGAAGCTGCTTTGAAGTTAACTAACAGGAAGTTTCGCCGCCGCTTTGGCTATATCGAAAGCAAGTTGCGAGAGCGCGGTCAGAAGTTTGACGCTACCACACTCGATGAGATGGAAGCGCTCTGGCAGGAAGCGAAAGAAAGCAAACAGTAAACAGCAAACAGTGATCAGCCAGAGTTACGAGTCTGCACATTTGATCGGGGCCTGTGCGTTTCCGCCATTGCAGAGCTTATTGTCCGGCTGTTTGCTGTTTGCTGTTTGCTGTTTGCTCGCAAAGACTAATCACTTATCTGGAGCGAACGAAGAATGTTACGGAAAGCAACTTGATAACGCGCTGACTCGTTTTCCGGCGCGACAGCAATCATGAAGAACAGTTGGCCGTTCCGGAGTTGGGTTGTTATCACAGTCACAACTTCCGCCTGTCCCGTTGCCTCGTTAATATTGGCCAAGGTCGTAGTCAAGCCATTTCGTCC
>JBGPYG010000334.1:0-4766 GCA_041493085.1 Pyrinomonadaceae bacterium
CGGGCGGAAATGGTGAAGGCGTTCATCACTTCTGGCGAATACAGGGCACGCTTTCTGAGCTGAAGGTTTTCGGTGCTGTCCTGCTTTAGTTTTCTCTGTGCGATCTCCGTGCTCTCTGTGCCTCCGTGGTGAATACTCTCTAACAAAGACTCACCACAGTGACACAGAGGACACTGAGGATGCACAGAGATTACTTTTCGGAATTCTCGTGTCCTTCCTTCAACATGATAATGCGTGTCAGCTTCCCCAACTAGAAGTTGACGCCGAAAGCGGCGAGGAGCGCCAGCACCACCGCCAGTATCGCTTCCCCGACAATCAGCCCCGACGCTAAGGGAATCCGAACGTGCTCCTCAGACTTGGGTGATGTTTTCGCCCAGATCAACTGCGCCACGCCGCCCAGTATGAACGTAATCAATACCGCTGCGTTGATCAGCATTCCAATGCCAATTGCTGCCGGGGACGGAACGTTCTCGCCATACTTCTCCGCGAGTAACGTGAGAATGATGCCGGCCACGATTCCTATCACGAGGCCCACCAGGCAGCCGGGCGGCAGCGCGCTGAGTCCCTTCGTAAGCAGTTCGGCAAAGCCCGCCCACTTAACGCTTATCGGCGAAGACAAGCCCTCAGGCCCGATGCCGAACTTGTTGCGCAGGATCGGATAAACGAGGGCCGTTGCCAGGGAGCCAACCGGGGCGGCGATTAGCTGGGCGATAGTAAGACTGCGAGGATTTGAGCGGATTAATTGTCCGGCTTTGAAATCCTGCATCAGCGCTTCGGAAGTTACCGCAATCGTTCCCGTGAGTCCGCTCGAGGACATGTTAACCGGAACGTTTCCAGGGGAGATGAAGGCGAAGATTGCCTGCATCATGTTTGAGAGCGCGCTGATCGGTCCCCAGTTCGTTTCGCCCAGCACGCGCAGACCCACAAGCATGAGCGGCAGTGACAGCAGAATGGCGATAAATGAAAGCCAAACAGGAATTCCCATGCTGAAGTATTGAACCAGACAGATCACGACCGTCATGATGATCGAACCAATGACGACCCACTGCATAGGAAATTCACGCGGGCTGTCCGCGGTACCGACTTGACTGACTCTAAGACCGCGAAAAGACTTGACGATGAGATTCCATTTCAGCGCCAAGGAAGTCAGTCCGCCGGCGACCATCAAGCCCGTTGCGGGCCACATGACCCACATCAACGTCTTGGCGTAAGTCAGCTCCGGAATCATCCCGTGTGACAAAAGAAATCTTGGCAGCAGGAACCAACTAATAAATGTCCCGATGGCCATAGAGAGACAAATGCGAAATCCGACCAGGAGTCCGGAACCGAATGACAACAGACTCCAGTTGAGACCGATTCTCATGTCCTGCATCCCCGGCACCAGCCACGTATCGGGAAACAGTTTGAGGAAGCTGGTGAGAACCATGAGTACGGCTGACGCCAGCGCACCGATGCCAAGCGCTTTCATGGGTGGGGCGCCAACACCTTTTTCTCGTCCTTCGTGCAACACGAGAATAGTCTCGCCTGCGGCCAGGCCGTCGGCGTAAGTGAGGTTCTCCTCATCGATGTAGTGGCGACGCATGGGCACGGCGAGCAGAATTCCGAGCAAGCTGGCGCTGCAAAGCCAGAAAAAGATTTGCGCGGTGCCGAGATGGATCGGGGGATTGAGCACGCCCTTGGTGTTGAGCATGTCGAAGGCCGCCAACAGCACGCACATGAACGCGGTTTGCCCCGCGCTCGTGCCCATCGTTTGCACGATGTTGTTTTCGCGCGCATTCGTTCCCGCAGCACGCATGATGAGAACAAGTGCGATGAAACCGAAGAAGGCTGACACCACCGAGAGGTTTGGTCCAAAGCCAAGCTTCAAGACACAGTAGGGATAGGCGCTGCCGATGATCACCGCGACGACGAGTCCGACAACGATGGAACGAGCGGTGAGCTCCGGGCCGGTCTGGGTTGCGGCGGTAGTGGGGTTCGTCATATTTGCTCCTTAGCGGAATTTCTCGCAGACCTTTGCGTTACTTTGTTTCAACTATTCGCTTGCCCGTCGTGCGATCGAAAACAGCATTGCGAAGAAACTGTTCGGTTGTCCATGGCGGCGGACCGCCACCCAAATACTTGTTGAACCATTCGACGTGCGCCGTGTAATAGAGCGCCATTTCATACCAACTCGGCCAGTGCCCGGCGTTTGAGTAAATAATCAATCTTGAAGGCACATTCATTTGCTGCAAGTCAGTAAAGAAATTCAGCGACTGCGTGTAGGGCACGCGGTAATCCCGCTCGCCGGAAATGACGAGCGTGGGCGTCTTGAAATTCCTGGCGAAGTTCGAGGGCGACCACTTTTCATAATCAGCGGAGGCGCCGGGCTTGCCTTTCAAGTCCCACTCGGGAAACCAGAGTTCTTCGGTGGCGCCGTGAAACGAGCGGAGGTCGTAGATGCCCATCATCGAGGCAATCGCCTTGAAGCGATCCGTGTGGCCTTCGAACCACATCATCATGTAGCCGCCATACGACCAGCCCATCGCGCCCATTTTCGTACCATCAACATACGGAAGTTTCTCGAGCGCGTCCGTCACCTTCATTAAGTCTTCGTAGACACGCCCGCCGAAGTCGCCGGAAATCTCGCTGGTGTAATCCTGACCAAAGCCGGTTGAGCCGTGCGGATTCGGAAAGGCCAGGACGTAACCCACGCCCGGATAGACCTGCCAGTCGCCGCGAAACGCATCTGCCCAATTTGACTGCGGACCGCCGTGAACATTCAGGATCAGCGGATACTTGCGCGACGGATCGAAGTTGTGAGGCTTGACGATGAAGACTTGCACTCGCGTGCCACCCGATCCGGTCACCCACATGGTTTCCGCTGGACGGATGTCAACTTCTTTCATCAGCGCTTCATTGAAGTTTGAGAGCTTCGCCGGCTGCGAGGCTTTACCGTTAACAATCTGCGTGCTGTAAATCTCCTGAGGTTCCCCGACCGAACGCTTGATGTAGAGCAAATGCTGCTCGCTGGGATCAAACTCGGAAGCGTCGATCGTCTTGTCCGCCCAGACCTGTGTGATGGCTTTTGAGTTAAGGTCGAGACGAAAGATTGGGTTCTGCCCTTCGACCGGTCCGAGGAAGTAGATAGTTTTGGAATCCCTGGACCAGCGGAACTCGTCAATCCAGTTGCGGAAGGACTCAGTGAGGACCGTTATTTGGCGGGTCGCGCGATCGTAGAGTGCGATACGAAAGAGGTCTGACTCGTAACCGGGCTGCTGCTGCATGCGATAGCCGATGTATTTTCCATCCGGTGAATATTTCGGACTGCCGTCGTAAGCGGGATTAGTTGCCGTGATGTTGCGCGGCTGCGGGTCCTTATCTTCGAGCGAAATGATCCAGAGGTCGTTGTTTGTCGAGACTGCCGGAACGGGATCATGATTCGAGACATAAACCAGTTCCTTGCTGTCAGGTGAGAAGTCGTATTGCAGCGGTCCACCAAGCTGAAAGGTCGGCGCGTCGTATTTGCCGGGCGTCACATCTTTGGTTTCTCCGGTTGCGGCGTTCGCGACAAAAGTGTGAGTGCGGGTTCCATCCTTCCAGGCTGTCCAATGGCGATAGAGAAGCTCGTCGGTCGTGTGCGCCTTCAGGGGCCCCGATTCCCAACGCTCCGCAATACGCTTGTTACAGGCGTCATCGCCATTGCACTCCGGATAAACGTCTGACGAAAACGCGATCCACTTGCCGTCCGGCGACCAGAGCGGATCGGAAACTCCCGTCGAGATGTTAGTGAGTTTGCGCCAGTCGCCTCCGCCGACGGGCATCAGGTAAAAATTCGCGCTGCCGTCCTTGGAACTGATGAAAAGAATTTGCTGGCCATCGGGCGAGAAGGAAGGCGAAGACTCACTTTTATCACTCGTCGTCAACTGGCGCAGGTTCTGTCCGTTGATGTCCCCCTTGATGTCCCCCTTGATGTTCATTGCCCAGATGTGGCTGTTTCGTCGTGCGCGCGGCAAGTCAGAAGTTGTTACGACGAATATTACAGTTTGCCCGTCCGGCGAGACGTGCAAATCGGAAATATTCTTAACTCGATAGAGATCTTCAATCGTGAAAGCGCGTTTCTGAGCGTGGAGCGTTGTGAAAGAGAGCAGCAGGAAGAAAGAGAACAAAAAAGCGCGACGCATGATTAGTTAGACTCCTTTGGCTATGACAATGACTGCAACCACTATGACAGCAATGTTGTAACGGCGGTTCGCGTATTCTATTACGAAATGGGAAAAGGGCAATTATGAATCGGACCAGCCCACACTTGGTTGAAGCAAAGTGATACTAAGCCGAGCCTGTTATCGTGTTGTCAGGAACTGCCGTCGATTGAACCATTCAACCAGCCTGCGGGAGCAGGCGGCAGCATAAAGCCCAGGGTGAAGCGCAGCGAAACCCTGGGTAACAAAGCAAAAATATTTCAAGCCCGTGAAACGGGCGACAAGAGGTTCGAGCCTCGTCTTCTGCCGCCCCCATCAGGCGGCGAAGCCGCGAAACTAGTAGCGCCAGCTCGTTAAGTCCGCGCCTTTAGGCGCACTCTTTAAAATGCGCTCGACGATCTTTGGTGCGAAGAACTGATGATAACGAAGACGCGAGATGGCGTTCGGCAGTGTGTGGTCGCCGTTCCAGCAATGTTCGGCGCGCGGCTCGTAGTCCACTTCGCCGCCGTAGTAGGGATTCTTGGTGCTCTTGAGAAAGTCATCGACGAGATAGACGGCGTTGTTGAGATAGTAGTTGTCAGCCTCGCC
>JBGPYG010000419.1:0-2932 GCA_041493085.1 Pyrinomonadaceae bacterium
GCTGATATCTTCATTAAAAGCTCTTCAACCGCTGTAGACAGAGGCAGTTTAACTAATCCTTACTTTTAAGTCAACATTACAAAGCCGGTCGGATTCATTGGGATAAAGACGCATTTCAGAGGAATAGCTAAGTTTTGTTTAGAGGGTGAAGGTAAAGTCTATATATCCGCTCAAGCGGGTAGGTCGTCCCTCAATAGAGACTACCTGAAAGGACCACTGGCGGGCTGCCTCCTCCGCGGCCGACCGCAGAAGCAGCGGGCCCTCAGAACGCGAAACGGCGATCACTTTGCCGCCCTCCACAATTACGTGGACTCTGACTAACCCAGCAGTGCCGCTTTGTTTTGCAATAGATGGGTAACGTGGCAAGACTTTCCTGGTTGCGAATGCATTCAACGATCCGGCGTCGTTAACATCGGGCTCGACCGACTTCGAATCGGACGATTGAGTCTTTGATCCATCTACGTTGGGAGCGGGCCCAGTTGTTGATTGTGCTGCGCCGAGTCCGTCCGTTTTGTCGGGAGCCTTAATCTCAAGCGGCATCTCCGAGATTCGCCTGGTAGAGTATGGAGAGGGCTCAGAGACAATATTGATTCGCGCCTGAGCAGGCCGTAGAGGGGGGATACCACCGAGCGATGCGATCTGTGTTTGCGATGAAGCGAGCGCTTCCCGTGCACTCGCGTATTCAGCTTCCCACTTAGCCTGGTCTTCAAAGTCCTTCGCAAGGGACAAGCGAATTCCGAGCACGTCTTCGAGCAAGGACAGCGAGTCGTAGGCTCTCCTTCCATTTGAAATCTCTTTGGCCTGGACGATCATTCGTTCGAGGAATGACCGCAGGCGATTCAGATCACTCACGGCTTCAGCCGGGAGGTTTGGGTTGGTTGCGTTAATGCCAAAACTACGGTAACGCGCCAGGTGAGTACGGGCGCCGTTTACTGCTTGCCCCGCCAGGGCAAAGTAGGTTCCAAGCGACTCATCTTTTTGCGCGGCGCGGGCTTGAAAATTCTCTTCGAGCAGCGCCTCAGCTCTGCCGTAGTTTCCCTCTTCCAGATAAACGCTCATCAGCATTATGGAGGTAATGTTCCGAACAGCATCCTCCGCCGCTGCTGCCCTGAGTGACTCCAGCTCACTGGCGGCAGTGTCCAGGCGGTGAGCAGCAATCAACGCCCGCGCGCGTTCGATCCGCGTCTGCAAACCCTCCGCGGACTTCGCTGCCTCGGGATACGTCGGTACTTGTGGAGCTGGATCGGCGGCTGACTGAGCGTTAAGTGCAACGGAGAGGGATAAGAGCAGGGCCAGAACTAGAAGAACCTCATTAAACGGCCGAAAGCGTCTTGATAATCTAATTCGCTTCACTAAGATTTCACTCCCAATAAATGCAAAAGCGAGCCTAATGCTCGCTTAGGGGTTAACTTAATTTGGACGCCCTATTATGGTTCGTTATTTCGATCCAGGCAAGTGCTCATGGTCAACGAAAGCTGTACGAACCGGTGGACGTCCGGCGGCTCAAGAGTTGTTGCTGAGTTTGCGAGACTTTCGAAGGTTAGGCCAGAACGCGTATGTTCCGAGAAGCACCAGCGTGACGGTAGAGATCCACAAGGCACTCTTGTCCGCTCTTTGTCTTTCAAAAAGTAGACGAACGGATCGGTCGACGAAGGTCAACATATAAAAAGGAGTGGCGGCGTACAGTGCTTCGCCATCATTTCTGTGCCAGTTAGGGTGGAACGTCGTGGAAACAACTACGGGGACCATCTGGCCCTGAGACCTGCTGCCATATTCAATGGCAATCGTGTTCTGCTCGACTCTTCCGCTGATTAAGCCTGTCGCCGGATTAATTGCTTCTTTATTGTTGTCGAGAATGCGGCGCATCGCCAGCCACTGCTGCCGAATCGAAGCGGCCTGGTAATGATAGCTTGGTGCAACCGCTTCGAGGATGGGTCCCGATTCCTCCGCCGAGCGCTCGATGATCTGTAGCTTGGGAAACCGTGGGCGCGCAGCTTTGATGCGCTGGCAGAGCTTGGCATCGCTCGACAACAGAATTAGAGGATGACTTTGAGAATACTCGCGCAGCAAATCGAAGGCTGCGGTCTCATTTTCATATTCGTAGGTGTCAAGAATTAGCGCGCCAAAATCGTTCAAACGAGCAAGCCGATCTACTTTCGCTTCAGGCGACCGCACCAGCAACACGTCGAACCAGTTGTCTGCGAACTGTTCTTCAGCCAGCCGGATGAAGCTCGTTTCATTGCGCCGCCGGGCTTTGACAGTGAAACTGCTGACGACAAGAGCTGGTTTGAAAGGCAGCGTAGCCACAAGAGGCGGGGGATTGTCCCGCAATTCATAAACACTCCACCACCCAAAATCGTGCCGTGCGGCTAACCCGGTGGCTTTACCGAGCCGTTCTTTCATCGCCGGCGTGCGGATAACCAGGTACTTGACTCCAAGAAAGCGCGCTCTTGCAATATGCTGTTCCAGCGGTTGTGAAACAAAATCCAGATCGTCCGCCAGCACTGAGCTAATGCCGAAGCTGTCCGGGTAGTCGGAGAAGGCATTCACAGTTGGCAGCGTAAAGAGAACATTTGGTGAAGCTTCGTGGAACACGCCGCCTATTGTTTCGTTGCCCTGCGCGCCCAGGTAAGAGTTGAGAGCGCGAGCATCGAAGCTTGCTTCCGTCCAGGCCGGGCCTCTCTTGGGATTGATGACTTCCACCAGATACCGTCCGTCGCGATGTTGGCTGGAGAAGGCGAGCACGCTGTCAATATCTTTCTTTTGTCCGGCAGCGTAGAAAGCATAGGCCCAACTCAAATCGGGCGCGCTAAGTGCGATTAATAGAAACAAAGCTATAGCCAGGCCCGTTGTATAGCGCGCCCGCCTGAAACTGATCTCACCGTTGTTTGGCTTGCTTCTGTCCAGAAAAGACGTGAGCCTGCGGAAACCA
>JBGPYG010000382.1:0-3841 GCA_041493085.1 Pyrinomonadaceae bacterium
CATTCTGCCGGGCCGCCACAGTTTGGTCCGTGCAGCGCGGGAATTTTCTGGCTGATCACGGGATAGTTTGGCGCTTCATCGATATTGATCTGCGTCCAGTGCGCCTGATCCTCAGGCACGCTGGTGTCGGCAAAGATTGCTTCGACCGGACACTCAGGCACGCAGGCATCGCAATCGATGCAAGTGTCGGCGTTAATATAAAGACGATCAGGTAGTTCGTGAAAAGCTTCGACAGGACAAACCGCGGCGCAGTCTGTGTACTTGCAATCAACGCACGGTTCGGTAACGACGTAGGTCATTCGCGAATGACTCCTTTCAAAGAATTAATTGTTTATTATCTATTGAGTGGATTGTCAACAAAAATGTTTTGAGTGTGTAGCGCGTATTTCATTCATCATAGATCTCTGCGCGATGCAAAAGCGCGCGCGAGTCATCTCAAAGTAGCCAGCAGTTTTCGCTCCGTTCGTTGTGGCAGTTCGATTAGCTCAAAACCTTTTTTGTGGTAGAGGTAGTCTTCGCCGGACTCGTCAACGATGCGCACGTAATCGTTGGCTTCTGGCGGAAGCACCTGATAAATCTTCCGCAACTCCAACGACGCCTCGTAACCTTCGTTGTCTACGCAAATTGCGAACGTCATCTATTAAGAAGTGTAACAGTAGTGATCGACAGAACGCATCATAGCACAGCAATAACCAGGACGATACGATCTACAAAGTTCCTTAGGCAACCGATTCCATCAAAGCAATCAAGAGTACGTCCGCGAAGCGGACGGCGTGAAAATAGCCCAGCACTTCAGTGCTGGGAATAGGCGAGGAATGACTGTTTTTCTAAATTAGAAACGTGATCCCACCGATGAATCGGTGGGCTATTGTCGATCGTCCGCTACGCGGACTCAACTAAGTTAGTAGCTCTTTGTTGTCGGAAACGATCCGCAGTCATCGCTTCGGCACGTAAGTGAACCAAAAATAGATCGCTTGTCCCACGCCGATCCATAAACCAATCACCGCGCCAAACAGCTCGATCGTTTTTAAGTGGTGCTGAGCGACTGACATTACCAACGCTTCCAACTTTTCGATTGGATACTCGGAAACTTTTTGGCGGACCAGGCCGCCGACATCAAACTCAGCGATCAGCGCTGGCAGCCGCTCACGCGCGGCGGCGGTTATCTTTTCGGTGAGCGCCGCGCTGGCTTTTTCAATCGCGCCCGCGGGCATGTGATCGGCGAGGCGGCCGATGGGCGCTACCAGGAACCTTTCAATTTGGGTATTCAGGATCGCGTTGATGGTCCGCGCCGTGTCGTCGCGCGCCAGGACGGTCAGCAGGCTTTTCGTCAGGAAGGCTTTCAAGCGAGGCGCGGATTCAGGGTTCAAAGTTTCGAGCAACTCACGTAATGTTTGCGGCCGCAGGCGCTCGAGCGCATTGGCGAGATAGCCGACGACCGAGCGCGTCAGTTCCGGACTTCGCACTATCGCTACCAGTCGCGCCGCTGCCTCGTACTTAATTGCCTCAAACTTCTCAGGCGGTAGCTGTCCGATAAGTTCGTTCAGCGGACGCTGCATCAAATTGTCGATCGTAGAATTCAGAAAGCCCGTGGCTTCCTGCACAAAGTCGGCTCCGCGCAAATACTCGTCGATGCGTCGCGGCAGAGTGTTGTGGACCAGATCGTCGACTTCGCGGTAAATGCGTTCGCGTGAAATGAAGATCTTTTTCAGGAACGACAGTTGGTCGTAATATTCGTCGACCTCCCGTTTGATGAGCGCTCCGATCTGTTGTCTGGTGCTCGGGCTGGCCGCAATGTCGGCCAGGTGTTGTGCGATGGGTCCGACCTGCTGGTCGACACGTTCTTTGATCAGGGCCACGGTTTCCGGCGTGAACATTTCAGCCAGCGAGGCATTCGTGTGCGCCAGGTCGTCGATGCGTTCGCTGACAAAGGCGCGCACCTTCAATTCGAAACCTTCTTCGCTTACCAGGCCGTCAAAGCGTTCCTCCGCAAATCGCAGAACCAGATCAAAGGTTTCCGCGCTGACGGTCTCGCTTAGCTGTCTCTCCAACAATTTATCAACCTGACGGTCGACAAAGTGTTCGATCGCCTCCGCGGTTTGTTGGCTCTTCAAAACCGACGCAATGTGTTCCGCCAGGCGGTATTGCAGCGCGGCAATCGTATCCAGCACCGGCGCGCGCGCGCCAGTCGGCAGCGCCTCAATCAGCGAAGGATAGACGGTAGAGAGCAATTCCCTGGTGTAGGAATTAACAAAGCCTTCGACTTTGCTGCTGAAGAATCCGGTTTCGAACAGCGCCTCGAAAACAGTTTCCTGCGAAACCAGTTCGTTGCCGACGGCGTTGCCAATCGATTGAGCCAGGCGGGCTCGATGGCGTGGAATCATACCCTGTGGCCAGATGGTGATGCCCAGCAGTTTCACCGGTTTGTACGGATGAAAAAGCATCCAGATCGCCAGCCACGCCGCGCCGTAACCGTGCAACGTCGCGATCACAATGATCGCCAGGCTGATCAGGATTTTGAAGGTGATGGGATCGATGGTTCTACTCCTGAAAGCCCATCCTGAGAGGGAGCCTATTAGGTCGCACTTAAATCACCCTTTGGATTTCTTCTTATCATTTTCTTTGACGACGGGCGGATTGATGAAGTAACCCGGCCGCGTAATAGCAGTGAGCTCGGGGCCCGGAGTCCTAACTACCTTTACTTGGATCTTGCGAAAGTTTTCTTTGCTGTCGGAGTTAGTCGACTGGTATCCGACCAAATATTGCGTGTGAAGATCGTGGACAATCTCAGCCGTCGCCCGCGTGAGATCATCATGACTCCTGGAAAAGAAGAGACGCCCGCCACTCTCTTGTGCAACCCTCTTCAGGAGAGTCTCTGCGACGGCCCGTGGGCTTGGTCGGATGATGCCATTTTGGTCGTCGAGCTGGGTCACAATGCCGATAACGAAAACCTGGACGTTTGTTGCCTGCAAGAGTTTCACCAGCGCGTCTGTGTTGTAGTAACTCTGCCGGTCTTCGCCATCCGAGACTAATATCACGGCCCGCCTGACGGTCGAGTCGACAGCATTGTATTCCGCAGCGGCTTTGACGGCGACATATATTGCGTCAATGACCGCGCTTTGGCCCATTCCAGTTTTGAATCGTTTTAGACTGTCAATCAGCTTGGATTTGTCAGAGGTGAAGGCCGAAATGGTGTTGATTTTGTCGCTGCTGATGAAGCTCATTAGCAAAGCCTCGTCTCCTTGCCGGTTGCCATCAATCACCGTCTTCGCGGCGTCAAGCGCGGGAGCTAACAGGTCTTTGAACGATCCCGATGCGTCAATCGCAATCACGTAGTCAACAGGTCGTTCGTCCTTCTGGAAGACGGAGAGCGTCTGCGGAACTTTGCCTTCAAGGATTTGAATCTCTTCCTGGCGAACGTCATCCAAAGAATGGTTCGAGTGATCCGTGATAATCAAGTTTAATCGGACAGCAGGCCCGGCTTGCTTTTGTGGAATTTGTTCTTGTGCAAAGATCGGCGCACACAAAGATAAGCACGAGACTATTACCAGTAAGATCGGAAATTGTTTCCGGATGGTTTCCATAAGCTCAACCAAGGACAGTCTCACAGTCATTTACTCGCAAGAAATACTTTCGCCGCTTGCAACTCGGGCCTCGTGCCATCGGAGTGTTCGCCCAACGTCGTTAACTTTGCATAGAAAGTTCGCGCTTTCTCTCGATCTCCAGAAAGCTCGGCCGCTCTCGCCGCGTCGTACAGTCCGTTGAATCGGTTTGGTGCCACGAGGAGCGAGGCCTCGAATTCCTTCAATGCCTGCCGCGGCTCGCGAAGTTCGAGCAGCAA
>JBGPYG010000368.1:0-4110 GCA_041493085.1 Pyrinomonadaceae bacterium
CCGCCCGCGGCATTTCGTCTGCGCGGTGGGACTATCATTGCGATGCTGGCGCTGCTGTTGGCGGCCTGGCTGCTGGCGAACAGCACCTGGCAAGAGGCGCGTGCGGCAGCCCTTGCCGCCGCCGTCGGGCTGTTAACTTATTTTGCTTATCGACTCTACTCGCGACGAAGGAAATGACCGGAGACCGAAGACCGACGGTCTGAGTCGATGAAGCGAACCTGATGTATCATTGCCTCACAGGTCAGGAAATCAAGACGGGCACACGTGGTGGATACAATCATCGAAAAACTGCGCGCGGTTGTCGGCAGTGCTAACGTGCTTAGCGAGCCGGACGAATTGCTTGTCTACGAGTGCGACGGGTTACCACAACACAAGTACCGGCCGCGCGCTGTGGTCTTTCCTTCATCAACCGAAGAGACCGCCGCGGTGATGCGCGTGCTAGCGCAGGCGGGTGTGCCTTTCACGCCACGCGGCGCCGGAACCGGCCTTTCTGGTGGGGCGTTGGCGCTGAACCAGGGCGTCGTGATCGAACTGGCACGCATGCGCAAGATCCTGAAGATCGACGGCGCCAATCGCCTTGCAGTCGTTCAACCCGGTGTCGTGAATGCCCATGTCTCGCGAGCCGTTGCACACCTGGGACTGCACTACATCCCCGATCCATCAAGCCAGCCTACCTGCACGATCGGCGGGAACATCGCTGAGAATGCCGGCGGTATTCACTGTTTGAAATATGGCACGACAACCGATCACGTGATCGGCGTGCGTGTGGTCCTTGCGAGCGGTGAGGTTGTCGATCTAGGCGGGGCAGGAGCAGAACAACCGGGTTACGATCTGCTCGGTGTGTTTATCGGTTCAGAAGGAACGTTTGGGATTGCCACCGAAGCGACCTTGCGCCTGGTGCCAATCCCTCCCACAGTGCGCACGTTGCTGGCAGAGTTTCCGGAAGTCAACGATGCCAGTCACGCCGTGTCGGCAATCATTGCGGCCGGGGTAATGCCGGCAGCGCTGGAAATGATGGATCGCGAGATCATACGAGCTGTCGAAGCTAGCGTGTTCGCCGCAGGTTTGCCTTTGGACGTCGGCGCGGCTCTGCTGATCGAGCTCGACGGAATTGAAGCGGGAATCGATGAGGAAGCGGATCGAGTCAAGAGCATCTGCCTGCAATACGACGCGCGTGCTTGCCGCCTTGCTCGCGATGACAATGAAAGGAAAAAACTTTGGGCGGCGCGGAAAGGCGCGTTTGGGGCTATCGGTCGCATCTCGCCTGATTCGATGATCCAGGATGCAGTTGTGCCGCGCTCTCGCCTGCCGGAAGTGCTCGATGCTGCTTATCACATCGCTGCAAAGTATCAACTGCGCATCGCCAACGTTTTCCACGCCGGTGACGGCAACCTGCATCCGTTGATCTGTTTCGACTCCCGATCGCCGGATGAAGTTCATCGCGTTAAAGAAGCCGGACGTGAGTTGATGGAAACTTGCGTACGCGCCGGCGGCAGCATAACGGGTGAACACGGCGTGGGCTTTGACAAACGCGAACTGTTGTCGCTGATTTTTTCCGAGGCTGACATGGACACGATGCTGCGCGTGCGCGCGGCATTTGATCCAACCGGCCTTTGCAACCCTGGCAAGATTATTCCCCTACTGCGTGGCTGTGGCGAAGCACGCGCCATCTTGCGAGCAACTCAACCAACGGCGCAGGAAGCCGGTGATTTACTGGGAGCGCGGGCGTCTCGCCCGCAACTGAGAGGCGCAGCTTCGCAAAAAGAAGTTTGCGACGATGTGCCGGAGAGGCATAGCCTTTCCGCACTGAGCGGCGGCGAAGCCGCAAACACAGCAGCACATCAGGCACGCGTCGGCGTTCCCTTTGATCCGAATGTCGCTAATCAACAGCTGGCCCAGCTGATCGGCGAAGAAAACATCTCCGCGACTCCGAGTCTCCGCGTCACCCCATCGCCGCTCATAGTCGCTCCCGGCTCGATAGCTGAAGTTTGCGAGGTTATGAAACTCGCAGCGAACGAAGGTTGGGCGGTTGTGCCCGCAGGCGCGATGACCTGGCTCGACGCCGGCCAACCTTTGCAGCGCGCGAATATCGTCCTCAGTACCCGAAGACTGAATCGCATCATCGAGCACGAACCTGCCGACCTCGTGGCTGTAGCGGAAGCCGGCGTCGCGCTCAAAGACTTCAATGACAAGCTGGCACAAAGCGGGCAGTGGCTGCCGCTGGATCCACCCGATGACGTCGATAGAGGGCGCGCAACAATCGGTGGCGTGGTTGCCACAGGACTCGGCGGGGCGCAACAGTTTGGCTACGGCGCGCCCAGAAGACATGTGATCGGAATGAAGATCGTGCTCGCTGACGGCAGCTTGATCAAAGTTGGCGGCCGGGTGGTAAAGAATGTGGCCGGCTATGATCTTTGCAAACTATTCACCGGCAGCTATGGCACGCTTGGAGTAATCGTTGAAGTTAACTTCAAACTGCGGCCGCTGCCATTCAAAACGAGCACCACTATGGCGTGGGGCACTCGCGAAGATCTTCTTGCGGGCGCGCGCCGGGTAATTGACGCTCAACTGTTCCCTGTCGCCGTAGAACTTCTTTCTCCGCGCCTTGCCTACGAAGTAGAATGGTCAGAGGGAAAGAATCATTTGCTTCTTATTAGATTTGCAGGATCCTCAACCGCAGTCGTTGAGCAAACAAGAGCGACAGGAGAACTCCTTAAGGAAAAAGATGGTGGGAAACCTGGCCCGTTCGTGCCTGACGATACAATTATCTGGAATACTCTGGCAGGGTTGCCCCTGCGATTTCCGGACGACGTGGTTTGGCGAGTTGGCCTTCGACCTGAAGACGTGGGGTCGTTTCTGGAGGCATTAGATCGAACCCGACCCGGTCACGATTGCGAATCGATGTGGCAGGCGGGCGTAGGTGATGGTCGCATCCGCGTTATGGATCGCTTGCAGAAGGAAAATGAATCCGACGCAATGGATAACAGGACTATCGGCCGCATCGCGACATTTCGGGCCGAGGCGCAAGACTTGGGCGGAGCGCTAATTATCGAGCAGGCGCCGGCTGAGATGAAACATCACGTGAATGCCTGGGGAACGTTCGGCTCCTCTGCGGGCTTAATGCAGCGAGTGAAACAGCAACTCGATCCCGATGGCATTCTTTCGCCAGGGCGACTTGGAGTCGAAGACTCATCACCTGCGAACGTTTAGAGGCGGGCATTGCCCGCCGGTTCAATGTCGCTGCTTGAGACGGCGGGCGATGCCCGCCTCTAAACGTAACGAAATACCCCTACATCCTAAGAAACGGAGAAGTAAGCCGTCATGGATATGAAATTTCATCGAGTAGCTCTTACTCTTGCCATCGCATTTGCGTTAATAGTTTCGCCGTTCGCATCGATTTCCCATCTAGCGGTTCCCACTGCGCGCGCCGCTTCGCGAGAACCGGTTCGCGCAACTCATGGAATCGTCGCTTCAACGAACGAAGTCGCGTCGCAAGTTGGTGTCGACATCATGAAACGCGGCGGTAACGCAGTCGATGCCGCGATCGCGCTGGCGTTTGCGCTGGCGGTTACGCATCCGTCTGCCGGCAATCTCGGTGGCGGCGGTTTCATGATGATCCGACTTAAGAACGGAAGGACAACGGCGATCGACTATCGCGAAATGGCGCCGGCTGCCGCAACGCACAACATCTACCTCGACAAGAACGGAAATCTGATTGAAGGCGAAGGTGGTTCACTGGTGGGCTATCGGGCCGCGGGTGTGCCCGGCACGGTGCGCGGGATGGAGTTGGCTCTGAAGAAGTATGGGTCAGGAAAACTTAGTTGGACCCAACTGATCGAACCAGCGCGGCGGCTCGCCGATGGCTTCACCGTCAGCTACACCCTAGCGCGTTCTTTGCGCGGCAACAGCGATTATCTTTCGCAGTATCCCGAAACAAAGCGGATCTATCTTAAGGACGGAAAGTTTTACAACGAAGGCGAGGTCTTTCGCCAACCGGACCTCGCCGCCACGTTTGCCCGGTTACAAAGGTCCGGCCCCGACGAATTTTATGAGGGCCAGACTGCGAAGTTGATCGTCAACGACGTTAAGCGCCATAACGGCCTGATGACG
>JBGPYG010000395.1:0-3474 GCA_041493085.1 Pyrinomonadaceae bacterium
CGAAACTGCCGGCCGCGTGCTTTTCACTGGTCTTACTTCAAAAGCCACTCGCTTGATATCCAGCAAGTGGAGCGGCGAGATGTTATCCGATGTTACGTTACCACCCCAGGAACCACAGCCCAGGGTCATTGATGGTGGCAGGGCCGTTGAAAATCCTATTGCGCCGTGCGTTGTAGGCGTGTTGACAGTAATGCGTGACGCCGGCACCTCGCTGCCAAAGCGCACGGCGGCCTCGCGCGAACGAGTGTGAACACCAGCGGTGTGGCCCATGCCGCCGTAGTGCAATACTTCATAACAGCGCTCAGCGCCGCGCGATAAGCCGTCCGTCACATAGAAGGCGAGAATCGGTGATAGTTTTTCCATCGATAGTGGAAACTCGCGACCGACGCCGCCTACCTCCACCATCAAGCAACGCGTCCCTGTCGGAACGCTCAGGCCCGCCATCCTGGCAATCACTTCGACGGACTTACCCACGATTCCGGGGTTAAGAGAACGTTGCGGAGTTACCACAACTTTGCATAGTTGGTCAGCCTCAGATGCAGAAAGAAAGTGCCCGCCCTGGGCCTTGAACTGCTCACGCACGGCCTTCTCGATTGGGGCGTCACAGACTACAGCTTGTTCCGAAGCGCAAATGGTTCCGTTGTCGAAGCACTTGCCGGTCAAAATATCCTGAACCGCTTTTGGAACATCAGCGGTCCTCTCAATGAAGACGGGAACGTTGCCGGGACCCACTCCAAACGCAGGCTTGCCGGACGAATAAGCAGCGCGCACGAGACCAATACCGCCGGTAGCCAGGATGACTGCGGTTTGCTTGTGCTTCATCAAAGCCTCAGTGCCCTCGATCGTTGCCGTTGTCATGCAGCCAATGGCGTCAGCCGGCAACCCTTCTTTGACAGCCGCTTCGCGCATGACTCGCGCGCTTTCGTTGATACATCGAGCGGCGGAAGGATGCGGCGACAGGACGACCGCGTTTCTTGATTTCACGGCAATCAGAATTTTGAAGATCGCGGTTGACGTGGGATTAGTGGAAGGAATGATTCCGGCGACAACGCCGCGCGGACTGGCAATCTCTACGACGTCTTTCGACTCGGATACTACTCCGACCGTACGCAGGCCGCGGAAGTAGTTCCAAACATCCTCGGCTGCAAAACGATTCTTCTCTCGCTTGTCGTCCGGAACTCCGAAGCCGGTTTCTTCGACCGCCATTGCTCCCAGGCGTGCGGCTTCCCGCAGTGCGGCCCTGGACATTGCCTCGCAAATTCTATCGATCTTCGCCTGGTCAAAGCGAACGATCTCAGCCTGAGCCTTGTAAGCAGCTTCCACCAGATCCCGCGCTTGCTGGACTGATATCAGGTCCTTGTCTGCGGACATGACGAACCTCCCGAGCCATTGCCGATTTTCGATTTCCGATTTCCGATTGGAAGTGAATCGCAGTGCTTCTTGTCAATCGGAAATTGGCAATCGGCAATCGAAAATCACCGGGCCTTTTCCTTGCTTCCCTCGCGCGCGCCGCTCTGAAGCGAGCGTGCCTGATCGCCCTCTCCGAGTTGACCTCGAGAGCCGCCACCTTGCAGGGAACGCTCATCCGGACTCAAGCCTGTTCGCCCATCTACAGGTAAAACGCGCTCAACTTCCGCGTGGGGGCGAGGAATGACGTGAACACTTATCAATTCGCCGACTCTTCGGGCAGCGGCTGCCCCGGCGTCAGTGGCTGCCTTCACCGCACCCACGTCTCCCCGCACAAAGATCGTTACGTAACCGGCGCCGATATACTCTTTGCCCAAGAGTTGAACGTTCGCAGCTTTGACCATCGCGTCAGCGGCTTCGACGGCTCCGACGAAACCTTTGGTCTCCACCATTCCGAGTGCTTCTAAGGGCATCTCATGTATCCTCACTTTTTCTGTTGTAGAAATTAAAGTTGTGTTCGATTGCTGGCGCAAACCTATCACCGTGAGCGCGAAGAATCAAGAGACGCCCATCTTTCTGACAGGAAAGTTTGACAGCGTTTAGCAACGCAAGATATATTCAGCCAAATAGTTAGGTGATCTAACACGCGGGATTAACCGCCTCCGATCCAGAAAACTAGGTTGCAGGCTACTTTCAACTGGTATCCAACGAGGCTCACCTCCACCGAAGCAGTAGGCTCGAGGGCTGAAGCGAATTGGTGATGGCAGCGACTATCGGTGAACAGTTGCGACTCGCGCGCGAAGCGCGCGGGATTCCACTGCGCGAGATCTCCGATCAGACGCGAATCTCAATGCACTACCTCGAAGCAATAGAAATGAATGATTACAAGCGCCTGCCGGGCGGAATCTTCAATCGGAGCTTCGTCAAAGCTTATGCGCGCTACGTCGGTTACGACGAGAAAGAGGCAGTTGAAGCTTACACGCGCTATATGCGTGATTCAGGAGACTCAGGCGAAGAAGTAGCAAGCACTCCTTATCACTCGAAAGTCTACACCGATTCACCCGCAACGCGATCGCCGCTTTTGACTGTCGTGCTGGCGATTGTGATCCTGATAATATTAACGGCAGTGGCGCTAAGCGTTCTCCACTGGGTACAGCGACGGTCCGCGAATTTGCTTCGGGAAGCACCGACTGAAGTGGTGCTATCTAACAATATTCCCGGACCTATTTCTGGAAATGTCGCTGTTAGTTTGGATAGTTGGAAAGCTGATTACGAACAGTTCGTGCAATAGTAGGTTGGTCGAAAAGGTTTGTGCCGCCGGGCTCAGTACACTTGCCGTGTGTGCAGCCGCCACAATCTCGCCAACCAGAAAGCCTGGTTCAAGACTGTCCGCTCCGAGTGGCGGGCAGTTCTGTTTCTACAATCGAGTTCATTTCATAACCAATCTTTAAGGAGTTGATAACGCGTTATGATCTCAGCAGATTTACCCGAGGGTCTAACATTTGATGACGTGCTCCTGGTCCCGGCTCGCTCCGACGTACTGCCGAATGAGACCGAGACGTCTACCCAATTCACACGAAACATTCGACTCCAGATTCCCCTCTGCTCCGCGGCAATGGACACTGTGACTGAAGCAGCTCTGGCGATCGCGCTCGCGCAACAAGGCGGCATCGGCGTGATCCATAAGAACATGAGTGTCGAACGGCAAGCGGAAGAAGTTGACAAGGTTAAGCGATCAGAATCGGGAATGATTGTTGACCCGGTCACCATTCTTCCCACGCGGCCGGTGCGAGATGCCCTTAACGTGATGGAGCGATTCCACATCAGCGGTGTGCCGGTGGTGGATGAAGACGGACACCTGGTCGGCATCATTACGAATCGCGACCTGCGGTTCGAGACGCGCTTCGATATCCCGGTCTCGGAAGTGATGACTAAGCAGCCTCTCGTCACCGTTCCGGTTGGCACTACGCTCGAGCAAGCCAAAGCTGTTCTGCAAAAACATCGGATCGAGAAACTGTTGGTGGTTGATGGCGACAAACGCATTAAAGGATTGATCACGGTCAAGGA
>JBGPYG010000132.1:0-8697 GCA_041493085.1 Pyrinomonadaceae bacterium
CGCGAGAGCACGTAGGCGGCGAAGAGACCAAAGAGGACATTGAACACTGTGGCCCAGAAGCTGGTGACCATTGAAAGCTTAAGCGCAAAGACGGCATCCGGCGCGGTTAGTGCCGACCAGAAACTCGCCAACCCCTTGCTGGTGCCAAAAATGAAAATCGAGAGGAGTGGCAGGAAGACCAGCGGCAGCATCATGAAGACAAGCATCCCGATGCTTAGCGGTCGCGCTACGTCGAATCCGCGCACATGACGCATTGTCGGTATAAGTGAACTCATGAAGTTTTGGTAAATGGTAAATGGCGAGTAGTAAATAGTTCGTCAAATACGCGCCTGGAAGCAATCCTCAAATCACATATCAACTATTTACCATTTACGATTTACTATTCACTATTTTCGGTTCTGCACTTTGCTCTTAAAGATTTGCTCGATTACTTCCCGGTACGCCTTTTCCCAACCGCCGAAATAATCGATCGTGAACGGCATCTCAATATGTCCAAACTCTTTGTTCGCTTCGTTGAGCGCATTGTTGGTCACCGAATAGAAATGGTATTTCACGAAGGCTTGCTGAGCCTCATCGCTCCAGAGATATTGCATGAAGGCATCCACTACGGCACGTTTGTCCGCGGAGACGTTTCGATCTATGACAACCGCGGGATGCTCACTAAAAATAGTCGCTTGCGGAGTAATAATTTCTACCGGCTTGCCGCTTTCTTTCATGAGCAAGCCTTCGAGCTCATAGCTAACCAGCGCATCACCATTGCCGAGTTCGAATGTTGTGCGGGCTTCGCGTGCGGATGCCGGCGTAACGAAGACGTTTTTCCAGATCGCCTGGAGCATTTGCAGGGCGCGCGCCTGGTCCGGCTGGCCGCTCTGCTTCTCCGACTTGACCAGTTCCGATCCATAAATAGCCAGGATAGACCATTGCGCTCCACCCGAACTGACCGGATCGGGGAGAATCAACTTCAGGCCTGGCTTGGCGAGATCCGGAAAGTCGTGAATGCCTTTGGGGTTTGCTCCCCTTACGAGAATCACCAGGGGCGTTTTGTTGACGATCCCTTTGTAAGGCAGCATGTGCCAGTCAGACGTAACGAATCCTTTGTCTTTCAGCCGCTGGGCGTCGCGGTCAATAGATAGAATGGCGATATCAGCGGGCACGCCTTGGAGGATCTGATTAGTCACCGTCTCCGATCCGGCAAAGGACGACGTGAAACGCACGTCCTGGCCGTGCTCCTGTTTCCATTTGGCCACGAAGCCTGGATAGATTGCTTTCTCCATCGACTCTTTCATGATGGAGAAGGCGTAGACAGTAATATTGAGGCCGCCAGTTTCCGCAGGTGGTTTTGGCAGACAACTAGCGGCGAACAGAATAAGACCCAGCAGGGTGGCGTAGACGCCGAGCGCTCCTTTGAATTTACGTTTCCTCAAGAGCTGAGCCCTTTCTCATTTCGTCCGAGCCTACAGCGTGGCCGCACGATGTTCGGTTGCGGGGGTTTAGAGGTCTATACCATACCTTCGCCTGTTCTGGAAAGATGCAAGTGACTGCGACTATGATGGCGGCCCAAGCGTCCGATTTCTATGACAAACCTGCTCGAAGGAAAAGTTAGACTGTGAAAGAACTCTTAATCGTTTGCGTGCTACTGCTCTCCGTAGGGTGTCACCCTCAACCTTCAAAAAATAACCAAACTGACTCCCGGGAGTTGATTGTCGCAGCGGCTTCAAACCTGACGGAAGTCTTCGCGGAAATTGGCCCGCGGTTTACCAGCAGGACCGGTATTCGCGTCGTCTTCAGCTTGGGTGCCACTGCGGATCTCGCGAAGCAGATAGAAAATGGCGCTCCCTTTGATGTTTTTGCAGCGGCTGACAGCGAACATGTAGAACAGCTCGAACACAAAGGCTTGCTCGCGCCGGGAACGCGCGCGCTTTACGCGCGGGGACGGCTGGTAATGTGGTTGCCACCGGGCAGCAACTTAAAGGTCGAGCGTATCCAGGACATAACAGCGAAAGCGTTTGAGCGGATAGCGATTGCCAAGCCCGACGTCGCGCCTTACGGGCGGGCGACAGTCGAAAGTCTTCGGGCAATGGGAATCTGGAATGAGATCGAAAAGAAGGTCGTCTACGCGCAGAACGTTTCGCAGGCGAAGCAGTATGCCGCTACCGGCAACGCCGAAGTTGCTTTTATTCCGCTTGCGCTCATCAAGCCGGATGAAGGAAGTTATCTCGAAGTTAGCGAAGACTTGCACCAGCCAATCGATCAGGCTTTGGGAATTATCAGAGACTCGCCAAAACAGGCCGCGGCCCGCCGGTTTGTAGATTTCCTATTGAGCCCAGAAGGCCAGGAGATTCTCGCGAAGCACGGATACAACAAACCGCCAGCTCAGTAGAGAGGCCAAGCGGAAGCCCGACCGTTAGGAAGGGCTCTCTTGTTATTCCAGCACTCGCGTTTGGAGCCCTCCCTAACGGTCGGGCTTCTGCTTGGGGCGCGTCGCCCCGACACCCTTAACCCGACAACTTTAGGCGAACGAGGTCAGGCGTGATATCTTCCACGCCTGTTTACAAACCTGGTATGCGGCTTCTTGCTATGTACGTCAACGCACGTAACTGGTATGCTGCTGCCGAAAAATTCGGCCCCTGATGTTGCTAGGAACGACTGATCCTCGTTTCTTTCCGCCCCGTAACTCAAACACGACCGTACGAAGGGTTATTTCAGGTCTTGCTCCGGCTTTTGCTGTAACTCATATCGATTGGAAAAGTTTATGAAAATCCTACTTTATAACCCTGATAACGGCGTTACTCGAAACTTTATGCCCCACCTCTGGATGTTTTTGCTTCAGGAGCTCACTCCTCCCGGCCATGAAGTGATCTTGATCGACGGCAATGCTAAGGCCATGGACGATGATGAGATCGTGCGATTTGTCCAGGAGAACAAGATCGGGCTGGTTGGGATCGGGGCAATGACAAGAATGGTTGCGAAGGCCTACCGCGTCGCCACGGCAATTCGCGCCGCTGGGGTGCCGGTGGTGATGGGCGGGCCGCACGTAACAGAATGCCCTGACGAAGCGATCGGACGAGGCGGCGGCCCGCGCTATGCGGACGCGGTGGCTTTGGGCGAAGCAGACGAAACGTGGCCGTTGATTGTCGCAGACGCGGCGCGTGGAGAACTCAAGGAAGTTTATCAGCCAGAGCGAGATGCCAAAGGTGTTGACGTTAAGCCGAGCCTGCAACCCTATCCTGCAATCCCCTGGGAGAAGCTTGACCTTAACCAGTTTAGCCTGGTACCGAAAATGTTTCGTTCCCTTTTGTCCGGCATGGGCGCCGGCTGGGGATCATTTCACGTGGTGCCGTTGGAAACTGGTCGTGGGTGCCCTTATGGCTGCGAGTTCTGCACCGTCACCGGATTCTTCGGCGACTCGATTCGCTTTCGCACTAACGAGAGCGTTGTAGACGAACTCTTGCGACTCAAAGAGCGTGCCCGCAAAGAACGAGGTCAGATCGCAGTCTTTTTTATAGACGACAACCTCGCCATCAATATTAAGCGCACGAAGTCGCTGTTAAGGGATATCATCAAAGCCGACGCGCAACTGCCGTGGGTCGCGCAGATCAGCGCCAACCTGCTGCGCGACGAGGAACTGGTTGACCTCATCGCCCAATCGGGCGGCCAGTGGGTCTTCATCGGCATGGAATCAATCGATCCCGCAAACATGGCAGACGTCAATAAGAATTTCAGCAAGCCCAGCGAGTACGGTGCGGTGCTCCAGCGTCTGGCGCAGCGTAACGTCTATGCGATCACTTCGTTCATCTTCGGCATGGACAACGACACTGCCGGCGTAGCCGATCGCACACTGAAGGAGATTCATTCCTGGCCACCGGGCCTGCCCGTCTTCGGCCAGCTCACACCGTTTCCGGCAACACCGCTTTACGACCGCTTACAAAAAGCCGGCCGGCTCGCCCGTCCCAAACACTGGATGGACTTTGCGCCCTTCTGGATGGCTCACACACCGCTCAAGATGACAATTCAGGAAGCGCGGCAGGAAACTGACCACGCGTGGCGGGTCTCATACAGTCCGGAACGAAATGCCGAGGTGATCAATTCGATCAGCGCTGCGCCTTTCCGGTATCGCCTTAGCCACCTGATTTCGCGTCTTTTCTTCCGTGGCATCTACTTTCCACAGATGAACAAGCGAGCCTGGATGAAGCTGGTCTTTCAAAATCGCCATCCGATATTGAGTCTTTCAAAAGAAGCCTTTGGTATGTGGCGCTCACACCGGAAGAACAAAACAACCGTTAAGGACGAACCGGCACCTGTGATGAACGAACAGAAGGCCGCTTGATCCGGAACTAACTTCCCCGCAGTCATGCCGTGCCTCTCGATCCGTGATGGCGTCTCTGATATAAACAGATTTGTTTCTGTTTCATTCGGGCGATCACGTGCAGACAACTCCAACCGATCAGCATGCCAGCCTGCGAGCCAAGCTGGCCGACTACCTCAGTCTCGAACGAAACGTCTCGATAGCTTCAGCGGCGGTCTTTCTACTTGGTCTCGGCGAGGAGCTTTGGAAGAAATTCCTTCCTAAGTACCTTGAAGCGCTGGGCGCCAGCACACCCATCATCGGCCTCTTCGGCACTGCTGAAGACTTCTTTGACGCAATCTATCAATACCCCGGCGGTTGGATCGCCGACCGTCTGGGTCGCCGGCGCGCCTTCCTCATTTTCGTCGCCGTCGCTTCGGCCGGTTATGTTGTCTACTACTTCGCTTCCTCGTGGCCACTCGTCTTTGTCGGTCTCGCGTTCGCGATGGCCTGGCAGAGCATGGCCTCGCCGGCAATCTTTGCCGTCATCGGCGATTCTCTCCCACCGGAACGGCGGGCGATGGGATTCACCTTACAGTCGATCCTGAAACGCGTGCCGATAGTTATCGCGCCAGCAGTCGGCGGTGCAATGATTGTTTCACTGGGAATCGTTGAGGGCGTCCGCGCGGGTCTCCTCGTTACCCTCGTGCTCGCCGCGCTCACACTCCTGCTCGTGCTGAAAGTGAACATCGCCATCAAATCGTCCGAGGCGACAAACATCCGCGGCGTTTGGCGTTCGTTTCACGCAGCGCTCAAGCGCCTGCTCATTTCCGATGTCATCATCAGAATGTGCGAAGGCATGACCGGGGTCCTGACAATTCTTTACGTCACAAATGTGCAGGGCTTCAGCACCGCGCGCTACGGCACATTGGTCGCAATTCAGATGGTGGTTTCAATCCTGGTTTATATACCGGCAGGCAAGATTGCGGGTCGCATTGGGCGCAAGCCTTTCGTCATCGTAACGTTTTTGAGTTTTGGCTTGTTTCCCCTGGCCATAATGTTTGCCTCAAGTTTCACGTTTCTAATAATCGCTTTCATCATTGGTGGTCTCAGGGAAATCGGCGAGCCTTCGCGGAAGGCGATGATCGTTGACTTCGCGCGCGCGGATCTGCGAGCGCGATCGGTGGGACTTTACTATTTGGTCCGCAGCCTTTCGATCACGCCCGCTGCCGCGATTGGCGGTCTCTTGTGGAAAATTTCCCCGCAAGTTCCGTTCGTAACCGCCGGGGTTATTGGATTGATCGGCACGATTGTTTTTGCGTTAACCGTAGAGGAGAGATACGCTAGCTAGGCTCAAAACTTGGAATCGTTAAAGGAAAGGAAGCGGCATCATGAAAAGCTCGAACATTGATAAGCAACCCAGTGCGACAATGTTCATTGAGTGGTGGATTAAGCGTCTCGGCCCGGTACTGCCGGTACTGGTTCTAATTTCGAGTCTTGCAATCGTTACTACAAAGGCGCAAATCAGGTTCGGCGGTGGCGCGAAACAACAGCAAGCCACTCCTGAAGAATGGCAGACGGTCGAAAAAGCGATCGGCAAGAACGGTTCGATGCAACCAGGAGGCGTGTTCAAGATCGGCCTGCCGCGAAACGATCTTACAGTGACAGTTCGAGGTGTCCGGATCAATCCTGTGCTCGCTCTTGGGTCCTGGGTTGCGTTCAAGAAAACAGGAAACATGACGATGGTTATGGGCGATCTTGTCCTGACGGAAGGCGAGGTAGGCCCGGTCATGTGGTCGCTCCAGCAAGATGGAATCGAACAAACTGCTTTGCACAACCATGTGCTCGATGAAGCGCCACGCGTTATGTACATGCACATTAGCGGGCACGGCGATGCCTTTAAACTCGCCGAGGCTATTCGTCACGCGTTGTCATACACGAAGACGCCGCTTGAGAGTCCGCCAACCGCTACTCTAAAAAAGCGAGCACCTGAGGAGTTGGACACGCGCAAGGTTGAGCAAGTTCTGGGACGAAGTGGCAAAGAAAACAGCGGCGTCTACCAGTTCAGCATTCCGCGCGCCGAGAAAATCATGGAAGGTGAAGTAGAAGTGCCGCCTGCAATGGGTGTGGCGACGGCCATCAACTTTCAACCTACGGGCGGAGGCCGCGCAGCAATTACCGGCGACTTTGTGCTGCTCGCGAAGGAAGTGAACCCTGTGATTCGCGCTCTGCGAGAAAATGGAATCGCAGTCACAGCCCTTCATAGTCATATGCTCACCGAATCTCCCCGGCTATTTTTCATGCACTTCTGGGCCAACGATGATGCAGTGAAACTCGCTCACGGTCTGCGGTCAGCCCTGGACAAAACAAATTCAGCTCCACGCTAGCCAGGATTAGCTCTAGCAACGATTGTCGCTTCGTTTCGCTGGAGATGTAGTACTATGGCCACGCGGTGCAGCCCCCAAGACTAAGCCGCGAAGGATTTCCGGGTAATGCGTAACTTCCTCGCGCGAAGCACTATCGCCCTCCTGCTTGCGCAACAATTACTAATTCCAACTTTTGTCTTCGGCCAACAAGAAGTTCGGCAAAGGCGCTCCCACCCGCCTGAGGAGCCGCAAAAGACTTCGTCGCAAACTGCGTCAGGCGAATGGCGGCCCCCGGCCACGCAAACGATCGTTACACTCGACCAACCCAGCGCGGACTCCTCATCGAAACAAGAACCAACCATTCGCGTCGCGCTCGCCACCGACGCACGCTCGGCAACGATCTCTACCGCTGGGCACTTAATGAATGCCACTGACCTGGCTACTACACTCGTGGCCCTCGACGTTTCGCGCGTGCGGCTGGAGCCCCGGCTCCTCTCGCCGCCTCCCGCCATTGTTAACGCCGACGTCTATCGAGTCCAAATTGCGGGACTGCCTGCGCGCGCCGACGCAGAACAAAAATCTCGAGAAGTACGGGAAGCTACCGGCGAAGACTCTCAAGTCGCATACGACACTGAGACGAAAACGTGGGGAATTCTTGTCGGCGCTATACGCCTGCAGATTGAAGCAGAAGAAATGAGCGCCCGACTTGAAGCAGCCGGCTTCGATGCAAACGTTTCGCCCGCGGGCGGCACGCCTTCTTCAGCAAACCCGCCTTCAACTCGGGCGACTGCGGCCACTCCGCAGACTGCGACTTTGCAGTCCGCTATATCGAAAAGCAATTCGTCCCAGTCAAATTCCGCGCCGGCTGCTCCTCGTAGCGTCCGCCCTGCTGCCCGCTTCAGTCTGCCATCGCGTGAAGTGGTTGCCTCTGCGGCGGGTGCCGGGCGCCTGTTCAGCTCAAGCGCGCCGGTAACTTTCGCTTCCGACAGCGAGACAACGCCGGTGCGATTTAATGATCGACCCTATCGCGGGCGCCTTGAGGTGTTCACAAACACGCGCGGCGCGCTGACCGTTGTTAACGTGCTCGGACTTGAAGATTACGTTAAGGGCGTCGTGCCGAATGAACTTTCAGCCGGCGGCTTTCCACTTCTGGAAGCCCACAAGGCGCAGGCCATCGCCGCACGCACCTACGCTTTGCGCAACCGCGGCCAGTTTATGTCCCAGGGCTACGACCTGCTGCCGACTACGCGCTCGCAGGTGTATCGCGGTCTCGTCTCAGAAAATCCTCTTTCGTCACGCGCCGTGGATGAAACACGCGGAATGATTGCGACCTACGACGGCGAGCCAATCAACGCTCTGTATACCTCGACCTGTGGCGGCCGCACTGAAGATGCAGAAAACATTTTCAATGACGCTGTTCCCTATCTGAAAGGGCGCGAGTGCGCCGCGGAAGGCCGCGCCGCTCTGGCTCCTTTTATGATCAAGACAAAGCGCGAGACCGCCGAGCTGAAGGAGGAACGCAATGTTCCACTGGCGCGCGATGTTGCGCTTCTGACCATTCAAAATTTCACTTCATTACGCCCGAAAGTTTCTGATTCCTGGTTGAACGATGAGGCTGAGGTTTCCGAAGTTCGTAGTTGGCTTGCGACAGTGGCTCGGTTGTCCCATCAGGCAGCGCCAACCGTTACAGAAGAAGTGAATCGACCACCGGCGTTTGCAACAGCGCTCAGCACGGCAGTGTTTGGTGAAAGCCGTGGCAGCACGCTGCTGAACGATGCCGACGTCGAATACTTTCTGGCGGTGCGCGACGCCGGCGAGATACCCCAAAGCAACCGCGCCGATCTCGCCCTGCTAATTCGCGACGGCTATCTATCGGTTCTTCCTGATGCTACGTTGCATCCTCGCGAGCCACTCTCGCGAGCCCGCGCGCTACATTCAATTGCGCGCATGCTGGAAGCGCGAAGTTTGTTTCAACTTCAAAAAGGGTCAGCGCGGCCAACCTCAGAAGATTCGCTAATTCTCCGGAACACTAAAGGGAAAGATCAG
>JBGPYG010000257.1:0-6074 GCA_041493085.1 Pyrinomonadaceae bacterium
AACCTCAGTCGCCGCAGTGCTGCTTACCAGCGACTTAGGCGCCGGCACGTAGGCCGGCAGTTCCTCGGCTGGCGTCTGCGCCTTTGCGGTTTGCTGGCCGACGGTTGTCGTTCGCGGAACGCCTGAATTCATCGCCACAGCGTCACTAGCCGCAGGTGCGTTGGCGGCGGGTGGCTTACTCGCCGGTGTGACAGGCAATGACGTAGACGGCGCCGTGTTGTTTGCCGCAGTGGCGTTGGCAGCGACGTCGCTATTTGGCGCGTTTGCAGAAACATTACTTGCAAAAACACCAGGAGAAGAGGAAGCCGGAGTGATCTGGGCGGTCGCATTCTTTTGCTGCATGCGGAACTCCGCCAACTGGTCTTCGCGATCAGCCTCGCGCAGCATGGCTTCGAGCGAACCGGTCGTGGGCGATTGCAACGTTCCGCTCGGTCGCATCTCTTCGTCACGCGGCGTGACTGCCGGCGCGCGCAGCACGCGCGGAGTAACAGCAATTACGATGTCTACCTGGCGATTGTCTCTCGTCGGCGTCGAAAACATCCGGCCAAGTATTGGAATTAAACCGAGGAGCGGGAGGCCCTTGCGGCCATTCGATTCCACGTTCGTGGAAACGCTCGCCAGCATCATGGTCCGATTGTTTTGAATGCGCGCGGTGCCGGTAATGCTGCGCTCGGTGAACGTCGGTGTCGGCGATTGGGCGCCCAGGACATCTTTCGACTCAATGCTCATTTTCACCTGGACATCCTGATTGGGAAATACCTGAGGCGTAAACTTCAAGGTCAGTCCCGTCGGTTCGTAATTGATTACCGGAAAACCACCGGTAGGAAATCCCTGGTTCGTAGTACTGGTGCTCGTCTGCACGCCAAACGGATAGGTCTGCGCCGTTTGCACGGGAACGCGCTGTCCGATGCGGGCGGTTGACTCTTCACCATTGAACGCGTGAACTTGTGTCGAAGCGATAAGCTTCGTGCGGTTCTTCTCTTGCAGCGCGGAGATGGCTGAACTAGGAAGAATCAGAGCAGCGCCAAACGTTTGGGGTAATATTGCCGTGGACGTGCCGGCTTGCACGACTGCTCGCGCCAGCCCACCGGCGGTCGTGCCGAACGACCGCAAACCTCCGAGTGTGGTCAGGCTTGCGGAGTCGCCGATTTGATTTCCCAACTGCAACAGATCAGATTTGGTAACTTCGTAGATATTCACGTCCATTACAACTTCGGCGCGATCCTTGTCGATGCTCTGTATCAGTTCGCCAATCAGCCGGACGTTTTCGGCGGTGTCGCGAATGGTCAAGCTATTAGTGTCTTTGTCTGCAACGACGATGGTTTGTGGCCGGCCAACCGAGGGAGGGATTGCCTGTCCCACGAGCTGTTTGACTTTTTCAGGATCGCTGTTGGCAAGAAAGAACGTGCGCAGAACTAATTGTTGATACTGAGGCCGGCGCGTCTGGTCCGCGACCAAAATAGTTCGCCTGCTGAGTTTTTGGAAAAACAGACTTTCCTGAAGAAAGATGTAGTCGAGCGCCTGTGAAGTGGTCACGTCGCGCAAGTTAATATCGATGGTGCGCGGTTGGACAAACGATTGCCGGTCGAAAATAACATTCAGGTTGAGCTGCTCGGCGAGGCTGCGAATGAAAGCTTTCAAATCCCCACTGTAACTTATTACGCGCAGTTGCTCAGTGCGGGCTGGCGGCAAAGCAGCTTCCTGAGCGCTCGTCGGGGTCAGCGTTCCCGCCTCTGTATTCCTCGGGGCATTTTCATTTCCGGTGTTGGTTCCCTCCTTCACGCCCTGGAGACGTAACATGCGGTCCATTTCTGAAACTGCCAGCTCGTTAACGGCATCGTATCCGTAAGCTTGCCGAAAAGCGTTGTAGGCTCCAACGAAATCCCGCTGCTCTGCGAGTGCGCGTCCCTGCTGCATGTACGACTGCGAAGCGTTGAAGCTTGCGCGTCGAAAATGGAGTTGATACTCCAGATTTGAAGGGTCGGCGGCAACTGCCAGCGTAAACTCCTGGGCAGCTTTCTCCCATTGCAGGTTCGCTTCATTGCGCATTCCTTCTTTGAAGTGTTTGTCACCTTTTTTGGCGAAAGCCGTCGCCGGCAGCAGCAGCAGGCAAAAGGTGAGCAGCAGGGAAACAAAGATGCGGGTTTCTGTCTTTATTCTCATAGCAGTCTCTCTCGGTGGAGGTGGACGGTTGAAGTAGCCGAACGTGGCCTAATAATGCCAATCAGGAAGCTAAGATGCAAGCTTTCCCGGTTCTTTTGCTTACACGCAATTTAGAAACAACAGTTCCTTAAAAGGGCCGCAAATTAGGGCACAAGCTTTAGCTTGCTTTTTCCCGCAACACAGCCTAAAGGCTACCACCCCACGCGGGCTGCCCGCGCGGGGACCCCGGGCTGAACTCTAAACAGTTAGTGCCTGGCGCTGACTTCTTCGACGAACGTCACACGGTTAATCTCATGCAGAGTTGAGACTCCCGCAAACACTTTCCGGAGCGCTGATTCGCGCAAACTCGTTAACCCTTCGGCCTCTGCTGCCCGGCGCACTTCCGAGCCTGGCCGGCGCTCGACAATCATCTCACGAATGTTGTCGGAGAGATCGAGCAACTCATGAATCGCAGTGCGCCCGCGATAGCCCGTGTGGTTGCAGGCATCGCAGCCAACGTTGATATAAAAAGGGGTGTCGCGATGCTCCTCGGGCCGCAGGCCCGACTCGACCAACTCCTGCTCTGTCGCGAGACACTGACGCTTGCAGTAAGGACAAAGCACGCGAATCAAACGCTGTGCTAAGACGCAATTCAGACAGGAGACAAAGTTGTAGGGCTCAACGCCCATGTTCAGGAAGCGCCCGATGACATCGATGACGTTGTTTGCGTGCACCGTCGTGAATACGAGGTGGCCCGTCAGCGCAGACTGAATAGCAATCTGAGCGGTTTCCGTGTCGCGGATTTCACCGATCATGATCTTGTCAGGATCATGTCGCAGAATCGAACGCAGCCCGCGATCGAATGTCAGCCCTTTCTTTTCGTTTACGGGAATCTGGGTGATGCCGTGTAACTGATACTCAACCGGATCCTCGATGGTTACGATCTTGTCTTCTTCGTTTCTGATCTCGTTGAGCGCGGCATAGAGCGTCGTAGTCTTACCGGAACCGGTCGGACCAGTCACCAACACCATGCCGTAAGGTTCGGCAATGTAGTGGCGAAACTTCCTCAGATCTTCTTCGGCAAACCCAACCACGTCAAGATTGAGATTGCGAAACTCTTCGTTTATCTGCTCCTTGTCGAGAATACGAATGACCGCATCTTCACCGTGGATGGTGGGCATGATGGAAACACGGAAATCAACATTGCGGCCTTTGTAACGGACGCGGAAGCGGCCGTCCTGCGGCACGCGACGCTCGGCAATATCCAACTCGGACATGACCTTTATGCGTGAGATCAGCGTCTGGTGGTAAGCAAGATCGATCGGATCAACTTTGGCGTAGAGCGCTCCGTCAATTCGATACTTGACCTGCACCTCCGTGTCGCGCGTCTCGATGTGAATGTCCGACGCGCGCGACTCCATGGCGTTGTAGATTATGGAATCGACCAGTTTTATGATTGGCGACATCTCGGAATCAGTAGCCAACCGATCGAGATCGAGGACCTCTTCGCCGGTTTCCGTTTCTCTTACCAGCGAGATGCGAAAGCCGGATGCCGCTTCCTGCAAGACGCGCTGTGTGGCATCGCCGCGCCGCAGGATCACCTCAATCGCTCCCGCGGTCGCAACGTATGGAACAATGCGGGCCTTCAGAGCGCTCTGGAGTTCATCAAGGCGTTCCAGGTCGGTCGGGTCCGCCATCGCGAGATGCAGTCCTTTTTCATCGCGCTTGAGCGGAAGAAACTGGTAGCGCACCATCAGGTCGACCGGAATCTCATTGAAGATCGTGTAATCAATCGGGGATTCCTGGTCGGCAGGGAGCAACTCGACAAAGGCCAGGCGATAGCGGCGCGCCAGTTCTTTCGCCGCGCGCACCTCCGGTGGTTCGTGGTTATCCCCCCCGTCTGCCCCAGACGCGAGTTTCTCATCGACCACCGCCGCGGAACGCAACGTCGTTTGCGCTGGCGGAGTCGGTGCAGGATTTTGTGTCAACTCTTTCATTCAGGTTTGTGCCGGTTCCCAGGTTCGTCCGGTCCCTTTGCGATCAGCGTGTCTGGCCTTCCTTTCAATCTCGCCTTAGTGGTGGCCGGTAACTCCCGCACCGCTGGAAATTGATTGAATGATGGGAAGGTAGATAGCCAGGAGAATGGTAACAACGATCCCCCCCATAACCACAAGAATCGCAGGCTCAAGCGTGGTCGTCAACTGCTCAAGCCGGACCTCCGACTCTCCATCGTAAAAGACTGCAACCTCGTCGAGCATTTCACGCAAACTGCCGGAACGTTCGCCAATTCCGACCATGTCAACCGCGAGCAGGGGCAACCACTGAGCAAATTCCAAACTCTCCGTGAAAGAACGGCCCTCGCGAATCATCGGCAGGATCGACGAGCTGCGGCGCCGCAGCTCGCGGTTTGTAATTGACTCCGAGGCTATCTCCCACGACTCGACCAGCGTGATACCACCGGCCAGAAGCGTGGCCAACGAGCGGGTAACCTGGGCCACCGAAAGTTGCATTACCAGGTTGCCGGCCAGTGGTATCTTCAAGATGAGCGCATCAATTTTCAGGTGGCCGGCTTCAGTGCGCGACCAAAGGAAAAGCGCGATGGCGCCGCCAATGACAAGTGGGCCAAACCAGATCACGTTTGACGAAAGCCACTTCGAAAGTCCCACCACAATCTGCGTAACGATTGGAAGTTCACCGCCGGCTAGTCCGGAAAACAGATCGGACATTCGCGGTACTACATAAAGCGTTAGAAACGTGACCATACAACCCGAAGCGAAGAGCAGGAACAATGGGTATGCGAGCGCTCCGCGAATCTTGCGGCGCAATGCCACATTGCGTCGCATGTAGTTTACATAGCGGAGCAAAACTTCATCCAACGCGCCCGAACGTTCACCGGCCAGGATCGAGGCGGTATAAATTCTGGGGAAGATGCCTCCCTGCGACGCGAAGGCCTGCGATAACGCCGCGCCGCCGCGAATCTGATCTTCCACGTCGCCAAGTACGGCCCGCAACCGTGCCGACGTCGCGCGCTTACGCAGCATGGAGATGGCTTGCAGAATTGGAATACCGGCGCGCACCAGCGCCGCCAGTTGTTGGTTGAAGAGGAGGAAGTCGTTGGCTTTTACTTTTGCTTGGCCGCCGCGTCCGCCCAGTCGGGTTAGCGCGGTCACCCCACCCGTCTTCGGTGGCGTGACATTGAAGACGCGGAAACCTTCACGCTCCAAACGCGCGCGCGCTTCGTTAACGCCCGGCGCTTCCACCGTGCGCGTCACCACCTCGCCCGCCGGCGTTCCTAATCGACAAATAAACTCAGCCATTGCTTATGATTTCTCGGTTCAGATCAGCGCGAGAGTATAGCATGCGGCTCCGGCTCAGCCGGGGTTGGCCCCACGAGCCCTCATACCTACACGACGAGGCAACCAGAAAGTTCCTCCACAGGAGTTGATCCGACCTTTTCGCTTTACCCGGCTTCCCACCTGTCCTACAATGAATCGCAGCTAATCACAGACTGGAATGGAAGTAGCGCGCGGCACGTTTCCCCACGTAAGCGATTCCCAGTTAGATCTAAAGAAAATTCAGCTATTCGGACATCACGGCTTCTGTGGCTGGCATCTGTGTTTGCAGTCCTATCTTCAGGTCAGCACAATCGGGCCGGAACGCTTGCGAGGATCGCGAGGGTCACATGCACTTACCTCCTGGACGCGCTTTTACTGTCGCCGCTATCTCCTGTCTGGTTGTTCCCTTGCTAATTTCCAATTCTTCAACCGGCGTCAGGGCGCAGGATACAAGCGCCCAGAAATCCTCCGCCGGGCACGCTAGCGAACCGGCCAGCTCGCCAACGCCTCCGGCGGTCGATTCCGCCTCATCCGGCCAACAAAAGTCTCCAAACGAACTCGATAACGGTCCGGTTGTCACCAACATCGACCTGATCA
>JBGPYG010000066.1:0-12320 GCA_041493085.1 Pyrinomonadaceae bacterium
TCAGTTCGTGCGGTAATTAGAAAACTGCATATCGATCCCAAAGTCTTTGCCTTTGAGACTGGAAATAACCGCCTGAAGCGTATCGCGATCCTTGCCTGAAACGCGCACAACGTCACCCTGGATCGAAGCCTGCACCTTAGCCTTTGAGTCTTTAATGAACCTGACTACCTCTTTGGCCTTCTCTTGCGGGATACCTTGTTGAATCTGCACCTTCTGCCTGACGGTGCCGCCGGCGGCTGGATCCGCGGTTCCATAACTAAAGGCTTTCAGCGGCACGCCTCGTCGTACCAGTTTCTGTTGGAGGATATCGTTCATGTTTCTCAGCTTGGTTTCGTCTTCCGCGGTTAAGATCAACTCATTTGCCTCGAGGGCAACATTTGCGGAACTACCCTTAAAATCAAACCGCTGGCGCACTTCCTTAATTGTCTGATTGATCGCGTTCGTCACCTCTGCACGATCTACCTCCGATACGATGTCGAACGAATTCTGTTGCGCCATTGCAGTTAAATATTATTGGAGATGTTCAATTTTCTGGTTTCTTTATCAAGGTGAGGATAACACCAAATTGTCAGCATGTGAAAGTTGTCGCTTGGATGAGAGAAAGTAATCGGCTCAGGACAGTAGCCCGACCGGCTACGCTCGATCGTCCGCTTCGCGGATGGGAAGCTTGAAAAGGCCACTGAAGTTCTCCGTCGTGATACTGGCAATCTCTTCCACGCTCAATCCGCGAAGCTTCGCCAAGCAACGCGCTACCTCAACGACATAGGCAGGCTCGTTTCGTTTTCCGCGAAACGGAACCGGCGACAGGAAAGGGCAGTCTGTTTCAATCAGCAACCTGTCCAATGGGACTTCTTTGGCGATAGCTCGCAGGTCTTCTGCCTTCTTGAACGTCACGATCCCTGAAAAGGAGATCAAGAATCCTAACTCAAGCGCGCGCTGCGCGAGCGCCAGACTACCGCTGAAACAATGCATGATGCCCTGACGCCTGGAATCGCCCCATTCAGATTTAAGAATGTCGATAGTCTCGTCTTCGGCTTCACGCGTATGAATGATTACCGGCAGGTCGGCGGCTCGAGCCAATTGAAGTTGCCGCCGAAAAACTTCAATCTGCACATCACGCGGAGAATTGTCATAGTGAAAATCGAGCCCAATTTCTCCCCACGCTATGACGCGCGAGCTTTGTTTGATAAGACCCGTGATTCGTTGTTCAGCTTTATCGTCAAACAGGCGAGCGTCGTGCGGGTGTGTGCCAACTGCGGTGTAGATATTCTTATGCTTTTTGGCTAACTCCACAGCGCGCTCCAACGCCCCGCTTTGTGGATCGCCAGTGCCGATGTTAAGAATAGAGGAAACGCCGGCAGCGCGCGCCCGCTGAATAACTTCCTCGCGATCCGCGTCAAACTCCGAACCGTCTATGTGTGCGTGCGAATCAACAAACATGCCAAAAGAACTGCTAACAGGACTACGGCTGAGGGTTCCAGCTATCAAAAATTGATGATGCCTCTATCGAGCAAAGTCTTGATCATTCGCAGACTATCGACTTCTCGAAACGGGCAGATAGACAGAATTGAACTAACGTCCCACTCGCCATTTATCCGCGAAAGAAGAAATGCCTCTTGGGGTCCTAGTTGCTGATCGGTAAGACCATCTTCGGAGATAAGCACTCTGGGCACGGCGTTGGGCAACAAAGGCGCTGTGTACATTCGCTTGATCAGCTTATCTTCCGCCACGGCCAACAAAGTCCGAGCCTCAGAATTCTTCGGCTCCTTTTGCAAAATGTTTTGAATTGTCGACAAGGCCGCTTCCGGATCGCTTTTGCCGAGTTGCATTCGCGCCGCTGCCAGTAGTTCCGGAACCGTCTCCGGCAAGTCCACCGTGTCTTCGACGGCACTAAGGTCTTCAGGCGCTTCGCCAGCCACGCGCGCGATGCCTTTGTTCACCAGAGCATAAAGCTGCCCATAAACATGAAACGGAGCAGCGTGCATGTTGTAGCAGATTTCAGCCACCGACATACGCTTCTCGACGAAATAAAGTATCTGGCGCACTTCTTTGCTGACGTTTAGCAATGACGTCCAGCCAGCGACCAATTCCAACAATGCGCGATCAGACGGTATCAATGTGCGATAGCGCTTCCATTCATCGATCCGGTACACGCCATCCATGATGACTTTCGTAGGCTGAACTTCAATACGGACGAAATAGTCTGGTGGTCGCTCGTTGTCGTAGAGTTCGAAGTGCGCTTCCTCCCAAAGGAATAGATCGTAAATTATGTCGAGGGTACGAATGCGCAGAGCCTCCAGGACATCTGCTTGAGGGAGGACCTTTGTAGAAACCAGGACTTCACCCAACCTGCCGCCCGATTTCCTTTGGATTTCCAGCGCCGCTTTGAGCTGGGATTCGTCAAGCTTGCCGTAATGAATCAGGAGCTGGCCCAGATAATCCCTGGGGTCGTTGGAATTTGAACCAATGATCAGTCCATTCTCAAAGTAGATCTGCTTGACGGTTTTGGCGCGATCAAATCTGAGCATGCCGGTCTTCCGCCCCGCCGCCAGGAACTGCAGCAGATCAGAGACATTCATTGTCGAGAGGTTGCCTTGGATTCCCTTCATCGTCGGGTCAGTCAGTTCTATTGATGCACTACTAAGCCATTTCCAGGCGCTGATGGTTCATGGGAATTGTTCGGAGAAGACGGGCAAGTTGAAATTGGACCAATTAGACCTTGCTTCACAGATTACACGGGACGCGGAGGGAGATTCAAGCATTTAATTTCTTCGATGTCGGGTCAGTTCATTTCAGCCGGGCGCCGTTCGGCACGTCCTCGGTGAACGTTGCAATCACCGGCTTACCTTCCTCACCGACTGAAGCAGCGAGCAGCATGCCTTGCGATTCGTGACCACGCATCTTGCGCGGTTTCAGATTGGCCACCACTGCAATCTTGCGTCCAACTAATTGCTCGGGCTCGTAATATTGGGCGATGCCCGCAAGAATCTGGCGCGGCTTCGCTTCTCCTATATCCACAGACAGCAGCAAAAGTTTGTCGGCCTTCGGGATGCGCTCGGCAGTTAGAACTTCGCCCACGCGCAAATCGACTTTAGTGAAGTCCGTAATGTCGATCAGTCCCTCAGGTTGAGAGGTCGATTCGCTTGGGACCCCGTCGCTAACGCTTCCGGTTCTGACAAGAACGGCTTCGGCTGCGGTTGCATGAGCGCCGGAACCCTGTTCGCGCTCCGCTCGACTTTGGACGTTGGACGACGTTGGACTTTGGACTGCCGAATCGGAATTGACTTCTGCCATAGTTTTTGCCTTGTCGATTCTTGGAAAAAGCGGCTTAACTTCGCCGATGGTTGTTCCTTCAGCAAGCTCACCCCATTTCAGTTTTGCAGGATCGCTCCCCGCTGGACTCGCTGGCGAGCCGGGCGCATTTCCCAAACCAAGCTGCGTCCAGATTTCCAAAGTGGCGCTCGGCATTACAGGATAAAGCAACACGCACAACCAGCGTAAAGTTTCAGCCGCGCGATAGAGGACCGCATTCAAGGTCTGCTTCTGATTCTCGTCCTTCGCGAGGTCCCAGGGCTTCGCTTCGGAGATCATCTTGTCGACACGCGCCACTACGGACCAGGCGACTTCCAGCGCGCGACTAAAAGCAAAGTTCTCAAGATGTAGTAGAAACTGATCGCGAGCATGTTCGATGAAACCAGAGATTGTCGTTTCATCTGTGTCTACCCCGGTACGTTTTGCAAGCAGCAACTTGTCTTCGGAGATAACTCCCGAAGGGACGCTGCCGCCGTTATAGCGCGAAATCATGGTTAGTGTGCGACTCGAGAGATTTCCGAGGCCGCTGGCGAGATCGCTGTTGGTGCGATCGATCAATGCTTCATAACCAAAGCGCCCGTCCTGGCCAAATACCATTTCCCGCAGACAAAAATAACGAAGCGCATCGATGGGAAAATGGCGGCTCAGGACCTCCAGGTCGATTGTGTTACCCAGCGTTTTCGACATCTTGCGACCATTTGGATCGAGCCACATGCCATGCGCGACAATTGCGCGTGGTTGTTCCACACCGCCAGCCATTAAGAACGCCGGCCAATAGACCGCGTGAAATCGCAGGATGTCTTTCCCGACCAGATGCAGCGCGGGCCAAAACTTCTCGAAGCCTACCGCGCGCTCGCGCTCTTCGTTACCAAAGCCGATGGCCGTGATGTAATTGGTGAGCGCGTCAAACCAAACGTACATTGTGTGGTCGGGATCATCAGGCACAGGCACGCCCCAACTCACCGAACTTCGCTGGCGACTAACAGACAAATCCTGCAGGCCACTGCTCACAAAGCTCGTCACTTCGTTCTTTCGTGATTCAGGCTGTACAAAATCCGGTCGCGAGTTGTAAAGCTCGAGCAGCGCTTCGGCGTAATCAGAAAGCCGAAAGAAGTAGCTCTCTTCGGAAATGCGATCGAGCGGCGTTTCGTGGATCAGGCAGGTAGGCGGGCCGCCGGCTTCCGCTGGCCTGGCATACTCATCCTCGGTTTTGTAAGCCGCACAGGGGGCGCAGAACCATCCTTCATAATGTCCTTTGTAGATTGCGTCGTTGCCCTTCGGCGTCTTCGCCCTAGCTGCGCGTCGCCAGAGTTCACTAACACCCTGGTAGTGGAAGGGCTCGCTGGTGCGCATGAACATGTCGTAGCCGCCGTGCTCGGTGTCAAGGCGAAACTCGGCAGTCATCTTCTTAAAATAACTGACAACATAATCCGCTTGTTCTTTGGGCGTGCGGCCGGCGCGTTGCGCGGCTCGCTCAATGTTTATTCCGTGCTCGTCGGTTCCGGTTAGGAAAAACGTTTCAATTCCCTGCTGTCGCTTGTGACGCGCAATCGTGTCGGCCACGATCATCGTGTAGAGATGCCCAAGATGCGGCAGACTGTTAGCGTAGTAGATGGGTGTGGTGACGTAGAAAGTTTTCATGCAAGCTATATCGTCGAGTACTAGTAGGCAGCCTGGAAGACTGAAAGATAGTAGCCGGTGGTCGAAGCGTTAGCGCAGACCACCGGGTAACGTTGAAAATATGACAGCACCCTGACAGGGTGCGAGAAGAATTGGAACGGGAACATACATTTGTGAGCCGATGATCTGGCACCCTTACAGGGTGCTGTCGATTATCCGCTTGATACCGGTGGTCTACGCTAACGCTTCGACCACCGGCTACTATCTTTCAGCCTTCCAGGGTGCCTAGCGGCTACCGCCTGTTGCCCTTTGCCTTCGCCTATGTTTGGACCTCACCACGCAAAACATCCAACTTACCGATTAGAGGAATGGATGGAAAGCGATTCATCCACAAGCGCTGGCCGCCTACCGCTTCTGCGCTTTCGCGAATTCATCACCCGGATTGAATCTCGGCATTTGATCCATGTCAGCGATGCGACGGCCGATCGCCATCGCGATCTCAGCCTCCTGCAGCATGCCGCGAAAGTCCCAGGTGTCGCTGTATTCGTCGGAAGGCTGATGATAGTGGGCCGTGTTGTAGGCTTTGAATTGTTCCTCGCCCCACCCCTTCGAGTGACCCACATAGTCGTTTCCTTCCTTCAGGCTAATAGAAGGAACTCCCACCTTCGCGAACGGAAAGTGATCGGAACGGTAAAACGACCCCTGCTCGGGCCGCGCGTCGGGCGACACTCGCATTCCCCGCTCGCGAGCAACAGCTTCCACCACCGCCTTCAACGAGGAGTGTTCAGCGCCGAGCGGAATGAAATCGTGCGTCGGCCCCAGCACGTTCATCGAATCGAGGTTGACGTCTGCGGCCGTCTTTTCGAGCGGCACCAGGGGATGTTTTGAATACCACTCCGCCCCGATCAATCCCTGCTCCTCGGCCGTTGGAAAAAGGAAGAGACTGGACCGCCGCGGGCGATTTGCCATTGGCATTTTCGCGAGCGCTTCAGCGATGGCCAACACCGATGCCACTCCCGTCGCATTATCCAGGGCGCCGTTGTAGATCGTGTCTCCAGTTTTGTCCGGCGCGCCAACGCCGAAGTGGTCCCAATGCGCTGAATAGACTACATACTCATCGCGCAATTTCGGATCGCGTCCGGGAAGAATGCCGACAACGTTTGGCGCTTGAACGCGCTTCACGTCGCTTTTGAGATTAATCTTGCATTTCAGATTCAGTGCGACGGGCTGGAAGTCACGCGATACGGCTTTCGCACTCAAATCGTCGAGGTCCTGACCAGCCAACTTCATCATCTTCCGCGCCGCCGCGTCAGTTACCCACGATCTGACGTTCAGGAACGGAGTGTTATCGCCTGGGTTGCGAGCTATATCAAACCGCCACGAGCCATTCGAAGTGCGCACTACGCTCCATGGATAACCAGCGGACTGATCCGTGTGCAGGAGTATCACGCCGGCCGCGCCGCGCCGTGCCGCCTCTTCATATTTGTAGGTCCAGCGGCCGTAGTAAGTGAGCGTCTTGCCGCCAAAGAGATTCGGCTCGTCGTTCGTGGCCGGCGGATCGTTTACGAACATCACCAGAATCTTGCCGCGATAGTCCGCAGGACCGCCCTTGTAATCGTTCCAACGCTGCTCGGGCGCGCTTATTCCGTAGCCAACGAAAACCAGATCGGCATCGACGTCAATCTCTTCAGCTTGCGCTCCCGTGAAGGCGACGTAGTCATCGGCAAACTTAAAACTCTCTTTGCCGTTACGCCCGGAGATCACTAACTTCGTATTCGGATCGGCTTTTACTCCGACCAGCGATACCGGTTGAAAGAAACTGCCATTCGCGCCAGCGCCTTTCAGACCCAGCGCTTCCATTTGCGCGGCAATGTAGTTTGCGGCTATCTCGCCGCCACGCGCGCCCGTGCCACGGCCTTCAAGCAGATCACCGGAAAGAAACTTGATATGCGCGCGCATCGCTTGCTCGTTGAGCGGTGGACTCGTGCGGCTTCGTTGCTGGGAAAATCCGGTAATGCAAATCGCGACGATCAGAGCCCACACTGTGGCCACTCGTAAACCGATCACTGTCCTGGTTAACATTTTGCTGTCCTCACTCTTTACCGGTAATAAGCGCCATCGCTTCAGCTCGCGTGCGCGGGTCGGTGCGAAAACCACCCAGCACCGCTGACGTGACCGTCTTCGCGTCGGCCTTCCTGACTCCTCTGAGCGTCATGCAAGTGTGCGCTGCCTCGATCACCACCATCACACCGATCGGCTTGAGGCCCTCAAAAAGTGTGTTTGCAATATCGGTTGTCAGACGTTCCTGCAACTGCAAGCGACGCGAAAACGTTTCAGCCAGACGGGCCAACTTTGAAATTCCGACAATGCGGCCTTCTTTGGGGATGTAGGCAATGTGACACTTACCCACAAATGGCGCCAGATGGTGTTCACACATTGAAGCGATGCTGATGTCTTTCACGATGACCATCTCGTCGTGTTTGTCACCAGGCAGAGGGACAACATGCTGCTTTGGGTCTTCGCGCATTCCGGAGGTCAACTCGGCATACATCTCGGCCACGCGTCTGGGTGTTTCCTGCAAACCCGGACGCTCGGGGTCTTCGCCCAGACCTTCTAGTATCAGGCGAACGCCTTGCGCGATTAGCTCAAGGTCGACCGGAGGGAGATCGGTTTCCGGTAATCCGTTGTCTTGATTCTCTTCTGAAAGCTTGGTCGCCATAATCTCTCAGCCGCGTCGAGCAAAGGCTGTCCGCGCCGCCTCTTCTACAACGCGCAGTGGCACGTTCGCTTCGCGCGCTGCTTGCCGGCATTGTTCATACTCCGGCATCTCTTTAACTGTGTGGCCGTTGAGTTGCGCTACTTTAACATCAATGGGCCCATACTGGGTTTCTACAGTAACAATCCGGCGCTCCAAAGCGCGCCGTTCCACCTCGTAAGCGCGGATACCGAGCGTCGTGGTCTCGGCAAAAAGCAGTTCGCTAAGCGTCGCTCTCTGTTCGTCCCGACAAAGAATCGACAGCAAAACTCCCGGGCGATTCTTCTTCATTTGAACAGAAGTGAAGTAGCAATCCAATGCGCCAAGATTAAACGCGCGCTCCATAACATGACCGAGTATCTGCGGCGATATGTCGTCCATGTTAGTCTCAATCATCCACAGACGCTCGTCCGCCGGCTGTTCCCCGCTGCCTGCTTGATCTTCCCCTATCAAGACACGCAAAGCGTTTGGAAACTTCTCATACTGTCGCGTGCCCGCGCCATAACCTGTCTGCTCGAGTTTTAGCTGCGGTATTGGACCGTAGTCAGTGCAGACAGTTGTAATTATTGCCGCACCGGTTGGCGTGACGAGTTCGCCTACCGTGTCTGTAGAATAAAAAGGCACGCCTTTGAGCAACTCCGCGACTGCCGGCGGCGGCACCGGATAGCGACCATGATCCATGTCTATAGTCCCGCTACCAACATGAAGCGGCGAAGACACGAAGCGTTCAATACCCAGCAACTCAAAACAGATCGCCGCACCGACCACATCAATGATTGCATCGAGTGCGCCCACTTCGTGGAAATGCACCTTTTCAACCGGCTCGTTATGCACGCGAGCCTCGGCCTCTGCCAGCCGGGAGAATATTTTTGCGGCGCGATCTTTTACCACGTCAGAGAGCCGCGAGTCGGAAATGATCTTGAGAATGTCGGAGAGATGGCGATGCGCGTGCTCATGGGGAGTTTGCACGCGCGCGTAAGTGGCGCTAATGCCGGAGCGATCGACAATCTCAAAAGCCACCGAGTAACCCTGCACACCGAGGAGGGAGAGCTGCTGCTTGAAGGCCTCCGGCTCAACGCCCGCGGCAATCAAAGCGCCGAGGATCATGTCGCCACTTGCACCGGCGAAGCAGTCGAAATAGAGAGTCTTCATAAGTAGGACAGACATTCTTGTCTGTCAGTTTCATGTTGGGCTAACACTGTCTGATTGAAGATGGATGGTAACAGAGCGTTGTGCAAAAGTGTCAAGGAAGCAACATCGCGAGCCTGAGCAGGCGCAAAGAATGAGCGGGGGTAAACGAGCATCTCTTTCACTGGGACCGCGGGCGCCTCGCCCGCCGAGCGTGCGTCAGCACGCTCTAATCTTGTTAATTCTTATTACTGCCTTTTGCTCGCGCTACGCGCTCGCGGCGGGCGAGTCGCCCGCGGTCCCAGTAAAGACGTTGGCCTTCATTCCGGGAAAAGCTTTCAGAGTGACCCACTACCCAAGCCCCCGCTTCGTTCGCGATGCCGCAACAGCTACGATATACTTTGCGCTTTTGCAGAATAGTGAATTGTCGACAAGCGAGGACTTAACCACGAAGTGACCTTAATTGAGATACAGGATCGGTTGAAACAACAGGTGCGCGCCGCGGCGCTCGAGCTTTTTGGCGTCGAGCTGGAGCAGGTCAGTGCTGAGGTTCCGCCGCGTCCGGAGCTGGGCGATCTCGCGTTTCCCGTTTCCTTCGAGTTGGCCAAGCTTATCAAGCAAGGCACAGGCGTGAAGATGGCGCCGCGCTCTATCGCTGAGCAAATGAAGACTAAACTTGATGCGACGGCGGATGTCGCGCGTGTGGATGTTGCCGGCGCCGGTTACCTCAACGTGTTTTTCGAACGCGCGAAGTTGCTCGCCTTGTTTGCCTCCGAAAAACCTTCACAACTGCCTGAACCATTGCCTCTACGAGAACGGCCAAAGAAAATGGTCGAGCACACCAGCATCAATCCCAACAAGGCTGCGCATATCGGCCACGTACGCAACGCAGTGCTGGGCGACACGTTTGTGAGAATACTTCAGGCGGCTGGCGAACGTGTTGAGGTTCAGAACTACATCGACAACACAGGCGTGCAGGTCGCTGATGTGGTGGTGGGCTTCATCCATATCGAAAAGATGAACCTCGACGACATTAAAGCGCTCGACAGTTCCCTGACCGCCACTCGTCCATTCGATTACTACTGCTGGGACCTCTACACGAAGGTCGGACTTTTCTATCGCGACGGCGACGCGACCGGCGCACCGAATGCGGAACGACTCAAGTTGCGCACTGATGTGTTGCAGGCGCTGGAAGAAGGAAACAATCCAATTGCCGAACTCGCCGACTACGTCGCCACACGAAACGTTCATCGCATTCTCGACACAATGGAGCGACTTGGCATTCGTTACGACCTGCTGGCGCGCGAGTCAGACATTCTGCATCTGCATTTTTGGGATCGCGCTTTTGAACTGATGAAGCAGACTGGCGTGATTCGACTCGAGACGCAGGGAAAACACGCCGGCTGTTGGGTAATGCCGTTCGAGTCGCACACCGGCACGGACGAACACGAGTCAGACAAAATCATCGTTCGCTCGAATGGAACGGTCACTTACACGGGCAAAGATATCGCCTACCAATTATGGAAACTCGGCCGACTGGGACTGGATTTCAACTACAAACCTTTTCGCAACTACGCCGACGCACATGTCGCCTGGATAACCACCACCGAGCCCAACACAGAAATCGCTCCGGAACTCGTACGACCGAACTTCGGAGGTGGCGTTAAGGTCTATAACGTTATTGATTCTCGACAAGCGTATCCGCAGGAGATCGTCGCGCGCGGTGTAGCCGCAGTTGTTCCGGAAGTCGGCGCGGACGCAAGCGTTCACTTTGGTTACGAAATGGTCGCGCTTTCGCCGGCCGCGTGTGAAGAGTTGGGAATCGAGTTGAGCGAAGAGGATCGCGCGCGCCCTTTCATTGAAATGAGCGGCCGCAAGGGCCTGGGCGTGAAGGCCGACGATCTGATCGATCGGCTCGAGTCAGATGCACTACGCGAAGTTTCATCACGCCACCCTGAGTTATCGCCGAGTGAACAGGGCGCCACCGCCCATGACATCGCGGTTGGAGCGTTGCGGTATTTCCTGTTGAAGTTTACGCGCAATTCAGTTATCGCCTTCGACTTCAAAGAAGCGCTTTCCTTTGAAGGCGAGACCGGTCCCTATTGCCAGTATGCGGCGGTGCGGGCTAACTCAATCTTCCGCAAGCTGGATGATCAGGCGAGCGCGAAAGCTGAAGAATTGATCATGACAGCGACCGCCGAACCGGGATCTGGTGCAAAGATTTCTGAGGTGTTCGCCGATGAAGCTGGGACAGAGATATGGTCGCTGGTAATGCTTGCCGAGCGGCTCGACGAGGTAATCACACAATGTGCGGCTTCGGCTGAACCGGCCAATCTCGCCAAGTACACCTTCACACTCGCGCGAGCGTTCAACCTCTTCTATCATCGACATCGAATCATCGCCGAAGAAGACGAAACTAAGCGAGCAGTACTGATTGCCGCCGCCAACATTGCGCGACGCCGATTGACATCAGCGCTGGCGACTTTAGGGATTGCGGTGCCGGAGAGAATGTAGGTAGTGGGTTAGTTTGAAAGCTTCTCCCAGAATAAAGGCCAACGTTTTTACTGGGACCGCGGGCGTCTCGCCCGCCGCGAGCGCATAGCGCGAGCAAAAGGCAGTATAAGGATGAACAAGACAGAGCGTGCTGACGCACGCTCGGCGGGCGAGTCGCCCGCGGTCCCAGTGAAAGAGATGCTCGTAATATCAAACTGACCCACTACCAGGATGTAGGGCGACTGTACTTTTCGTAAAAGCTGAGAGTATAAAAGAGTGCCATGCTAATCGTGATGAAAGCTGATGCGACTGGCGGCCAGGTTGAGGCCGTAGTACGCGTCATTGAAGACTTAGGTTACCGGGCCCATCCGATGCCGGGCGCCTCCCGCACGGCGATCGGCATCACCGGCAATCAGGGCGCGGTCGATCCGTCTCACTTCGAAAACCTACCCGGCGTTGCTGAGGCCGTACGAGTCAGTAAACCCTACAAGCTGGTAACCCTGGATCTGCGTACGGAAAAAACCATTGTGCAGGTGGGCGAGGCGACGATAGGCGGAGACCAACTGGCCATCATCGCCGGCCCCTGTGCTATCGAAAGCCGGACACAGGCCTTCGCTGTTGCCGAAGCTGTGCGACGCAGCGGCGCGAAGTTTTTCCGCGGCGGAGCATTTAAACCGCGCACGTCGCCCTACGCGTTTCAGGGGCTCGGCGAAGACGGCTTGAAGATCCTCGAGGAAATTCGCGAGACGTATGGACTGAAGATAGTTACCGAAGCGTTGGATGAAGCAGGGGTTGATCTGGTCGAACGCTATGCAGACGTAATCCAGATTGGCGCGCGCAGCATGCAAAACTTCACGCTCCTGCGCCGCGTAGGTCATTCACGTCTGCCTGTGCTCCTAAAGCGCGGGCTATCAGCCACGCTCGACGAGTGGTTACTCGCTGCCGAGTACATTATGTCGGAAGGCAATTATCAGATTGTTCTTTGCGAACGCGGCATTCGCACTTTCGCGCA
>JBGPYG010000214.1:0-6670 GCA_041493085.1 Pyrinomonadaceae bacterium
AAGAGCGACAAGGAGCAGGTATCTTTTGTCGTCACGCGTAGTGCGGACAATCTGCATCTGCTAACCGAAGCTAAACTAGTATCAGCCACGCATCGCGGTCGCGTGTTGCCGGTGAGAAACCGCAGCGCCGCTCAGTTGCTCAGTCGCGAGATGGAGATTCTCTGCAACGATCAGATTTACCAGGAAGCGATCGCGTGCGCAGCAACCCTAATTGAGCGCTTAAGCTAACTCGCGTTTGCGAGTAAGAAAAGCACGCAAATCCAAGAACGCTGGTAAGCGCTACCTCGCTGTTCCCGAAATGTAGTCTGGCGCCGGGGTTGACAACATGAGTTAGTGAGTATATACAAAATGCGTCTCAGTTGTTTCGTCTGGTCATTGGGAGCCTCTCACCTCAGAAGTTTCGCGTTTGCCCGCCAACCGAGATCGATCCTGCATTGCTTTACAATAAGCCTTGCCCGTAAAAATCAGTATTCGAGTTAATTGAGAAGAACTCCGGCATCTCAATTTGCCTGTGAAGCGCGGAGTGCGCGTAATGTCGCACTAAGCAAAGATTGAGTCTTAGGAGAGTATTAAATGAAGATCCAAAGGAAGCAAATTTTCCTAATCTTAGCAACGTTAATAATGACAATCACTGTTGTCAGCATGACGTTGAGCAGCCAGCAACAACCTGCCGCCGACACCCAGGCAAAGATGGCGGCGAAACAGGAACACAGCAAGCTTTACAAGAAATATCGAAGTGGAAAGAAATTACGAGAAGTTGCAGCCGAGACACCGGAGACCGAAGTGGCCGTCATAGTAGGCATACCGCAGAGAGTCTTCAGTCCCGATTCTCCTCCGTTTAATCTACGAAGCTTCTTGAAGGATATGGCATGCGACTCAGACGCTGTAGTTGTAGGAGTAATAAACGACCAGTTTTCTCAGCTAACGGAGGATGAGGACTTTGTTTTTACTGACTACCGCATGGCCGTAGAGCAAGTTCTGAAAGACAATTCTGTAGCTCCTATCCAATCCGCGAGCGACCTTACAATTACCCGGCCCGGAGGGGTTATTCAGTTGGAGAACAAGAGCGTTCGGGCTTTAGACGAATCTTTGGAACCGCTTAGAATAGGCAACCGCTATATACTCTTCCTCAAATACATCCCGGCGACAGCCTCATATGAAGCCTTCAACAGCAGCGGCAGTTTCCAAATAAGCGACAAGAAAACAATCAAGCTAACCAGAGAATCGCTTCCCGGTGAATTGGAGAGCGGGAGAGACGCCGGCTCCTTGTTCTTACAGATTCGCGGTGCCCTTGCCATTCCTTGCAATAACTAAGAAGTCATACATTCTAATGAGCAATAAAACAACGATTCTCAGTCTAACTATTTTTTCGCGCTGCTTGCTGGTATCAGCGGGACTAGCTTTATTGAGTAGCGCACCTTCAATAATTCATGCTCAAGGCGCTTGTCCGTCCCCAAAGGAACCGTTTTGGGCGACAGGTACCGTCACCTATTACAATTATGGGAACATAACTGACCCCGCTCAGAAAGCGCAATTGGATGCCGCGGCCAGTAAGTGGACTGCCGCAGATGCCAGCAATATGTCAGGCATTCAATTCAAGCTGGGGCCGCCACCGGCAGGAGCAACTGGTTACGGGACAATTACGTTTAACAATGGCCCAGTAACCGGAGGTAATGCGGCATTGACCAGTTACACGACCGTATCTTCGGTTTTGAAGGCTGCAACCATAACGTTCAATACCTCGTTAACTGCCGCTTATGATCCATCGCAACCAGGTTACGACACAATATTCCTCAAGGTCGGATTACATGAACTCGGGCATACTCATGGTTTGACTGAGGCCCCACTTCCCGCGAGTGGTAACGGCTGCGACCAGCCAGACAGTGCAACCGTCATGAATTATCTATGCGGCGCAAATGACAGTGCCGGCAATGCTCCGACCGATGTGACAGGCTGCGACAATAACACCATCAACTCTTTTTATCCGCCGCCATGCCCTCCGGGTACCCTAAATGATTGTCCGGTTAATTCCACCCGAAATTATCTCTGGTGCCGTTGTGACCCGCGGCCTGGTAGCCCGGTCTTGATTGATATTGAAGGCAATAACTTCAGGATGACCGATGCCGCGAATGGCGTCTTCTTTGACCTTAACGGCGATGGGGCGGCTGAACGCCTCTCGTGGACCGAAACAGGGACGGATGATGCGTGGTTGGCATTAGACCACAATGGCAATGGCATCATAGAAAATGGTGCCGAACTATTCGGCGACTTCACACCACAACCTGACCCGCCAGCTGGCGAAGAAAAAAATGGCTTCCTGGCTCTGGCCGAGTATGACAAGCCCGAGAATGGCGGCAACGGTGACGCTACGATTAGCAGCGGGGATGCAATATTCTCCTCTCTACGCCTCTGGCAAGATATCAACCACAACGGTATTTCTGAATCGAACGAGTTGCACACTTTGCCGGAACTTGGTCTCGCAACCTTGGATCTAAAATACAAAGAATCGAAACAGACTGACCAATACGGCAACCAGTTCCGCTATCGCGCGAAGGTCAAAGACGTACAAGGCGCGCAGGCTGGACGTTGGGCGTGGGATGTGTTCTTGGTCAGCGGACACTGATGCTGTGCTAACAGATCCAAGCGATCAATCATAGGCACCCGCAGGTTCTTGACAAGCCTGCGGGTGTTCTTCCGTTGCCGGTCGCGCAAAAACGGCGTAGTGCGTTACGACCATGCGGCCGCCCACGCATTTCGGTAAGTTCTATTTGCTTATTGATCCTACGGTCTTGCCGGCTTCTTATCCGGAGGCACAGCGCGCGGGATGTCGCCATCGTCAATCGGATTCAGCGCGTTTTGTGGTTGAATCTTTGGTGGACCGCCGCGCAATGCGGGCGGGAGTCTTGGAGTTGGAATACTGACAGTGGCAATAGCATCGGTGCGACGCAGAATTGCTCCGCCACGGCCCGCCACCCAGATGTGATAGCCACCGCGATAAGCAACGGAATAGAGCGGAGCACTCGTTATTGTCGGCTGAATCTCCCAGGTAGCTCCGGCGTCGCTCGTGTGAATGATTCTCCCCTGCTCGCCGGTTACGAGCACGTCGTCACGCCCGGCAACCCCCACTGCAAAGAGATTCGTGGTGAGACCGCTCTCGAGATCTTTCCAGGTCGCGCCGCCGTCGTCGGTGCGAAGAATGATTCCGCGAGCGCCTACTGCGTAACCACGCTTGTCGTCGGCGAAGGCCAGCGCATAGAGCCATTCACGCAAATTCTTATCAACGCGTTTCCACGTCTCGCCGGCGTCTTCAGTGCGCAGGATAGTTCCATTGGAACCCACCGCAACTCCATGCTGCGGATCAGTGAAGCTCACGTCTTCAAGCCAACTGAAGGTGTTTGCGTTTTGAAAGTGCCAGGTTTGGCCGCCGTCTTGGGTGTGTAAAATGATTCCTCGCGCTCCCACGATCCAACCCTGCTCGGGCGAAACAAAATCAACGCTAAAGAGATCCTCTTTTGCTTCAACCACGACCGGTTCCCACGTCACCCCACTGTTCAGGGAGCGAAGAATCGTTCCCTGGTCGCCGACCGCAACGCCGAACGTTTGGTTTACAAACTGAATTGCGTTTAAGCGGTTTGTAGTTCCGGACGGACGCACTGTCCAGTTTTTTCCGCCGGAGCTCGTGAAGAGTATTTTTCCGCGCGAGCCAACTGCCCAACCGTGAGAGTTATCGAAAAAGAAAATATGTGAAAGATCTTCACGCCCGCCTTCGGTCAAGCGGCGCCAGGAAAACCCGCCATCATCCGTGCGCACAACCAGGCCGTCGGCGCCGGCAGCCCAACCGACCGACTCATCCGCGAAAAACAGCGTGGTCAGTTTGGGACTGGTGCGAATATTTACCGGTAACCAGATGTTGCCGCCATCGCCGGTGGTCAACACTACGCCACTATCGCCTGAGGCCCACCCGTGTAATTCATCAATGAAGAAAACTGAAAACAGATCAGTAGTGACGAGCGTATTCAAAGGCCGCCAGCTCCCGCCACCGTCATCCGTTTGCAGTATCATTCCCTGGTATCCGACAACTACCGCCCGCTTGGCTGAAACAAAAGAAACGCCGGTTAACAACACATTGCCAAGGCCACTATGCGGCTTCCAATTGACGCCGCCATTTTTGGTAACGAGCAGCGTGCCGCGCGAACCCACGGCGATGCCGGCTTTCGCATCAAAAAATGCAATTGCGAACAAGTGTGCGGTGGTGCGCGTGGCTTGACGATTCCAGGTTAGTCCGCCGTTGGTGGTATAGATGATTGTGCCCGAGGTCCCGGCGGCCCAACCGTGCAATGGATCATGGGGAGCGAAGGTCAGAGCGAACAAATGCTCTCTCGTGCCGGTTGTTCTGGTCACCCACTTACTGCCGCCGTCTTTCGTAGTCATGATCACGCCGCCCGCTCCAGAGATAACAGCGCGCGACTTGTCTTTAACATAGAGACCATAGAGTGTGGTGTTCGCGGGCGAGAGCTGCGATTCCCATTCGAAACCGCCGTTGCGCGTGCGAAGAATTGCACCATCGCTGCCAACCGCCCAGCCATGTTTCTGGTCGGCGGCGAATCTAACTGAATTGATCGTGTTGCCCTGCGGCAGCGGATTCTGCCATTCCCAACCGGCCGGCTGTGGTTGCTGGGCCATTAGCAAGACGGGAAGGGCAATGAAAAGGCAGGCGAAGCTCAGCAAACCGGCGGTGACCCGGCCGTCGGCAAGGGACGGAAAAACCAATCTGATGATCAAGCGAACGAGAGCCATGCTTGCAGACACTGCGAGTTTATTCTCGGGGAGACGTCAGGTTAACAGAAGGCAGAATTATAAGGATCAAGCTGGGTGAAAGCGAATTAGCGTTGCACCGGATAGTGGGTCAGTTCCATTAGGTTGATGCCAATACGCAGCGTGAGCGAGTGGTTACAGAACCGGGAGCGGTAGCGACCGGATCTTACATTCAACCTACAATCGTCAAGTTCGTTGGCAGAAAGACCTTTACACCAAGGTTGAGTGCTCTGATCCGGTCGCTACCCGCTCCCGGTTCAGTAAGGAGCGCTTCTTGCTAACGGGTGGTGTTCAGTCTGGGTTTTCAAAAATTCAAACTCACCAGCCTATTTTATCGTGGGCGGGCGATACCCGCGGTCAACGCGCCAGGCTCGAGAGTTCTTTCCTTGGGAGTTCTTTCTTAGCTTGGCAATCGTGAGCGCGTGTGGTTGCCCACATGCAAGCCAGCGCGCCCGCAGATGCCGGTGGGCGCGATTACAGTTTTCCTGTGCAATTGCCAGCTCGAAGCTTTCCACTAAGGTCGTGGCGCCAGAGCCTTCCTCTGTTCCTGCAATCGGAGCGGGAGCGGTGCACTCTTCAACAAAGCGAAGGTTCACATACGCTGTGTGGCAGTCGGCGGTCGGCTGAGCAACCGCCGGAGGAACTATCGTCTGCGCAGTCTCGATCGCCAACTCGTTGCCTTCGCAGTCCAAAGCCAGGCCTGGAGCAACGACGATCTGACCGGAGTTAACGGTCACCTTGAGGCCGGAAACTATTCCGAAGCCATGCAAACTGCGGTTATGTCGTTTGAGTTTCTTGCGAAAGTATTCTTGCTCGAGCTCGAGGTCTGCGGGAGTCAGCAGCTGGCCAGCAAAGAAACGAGGTCGTTTGAGCGATTGTGACTCACGCATACGTTTCAATCGTCCTCGGCTTCTTCCAGGGCAAGAGCATCTGTGGTTCCAACTTTGTCAATCGCGGCGCGCAGAATCTCTTCGTCGACGCGGCCACTGGCAGCGATGCGACGCGCGGCCTTATCGGCGGCCTCCTGGACTACGTGGCCGTTATGCCCGCGCGTCCATTCCCATTTCACTTCATGTCTCGTCGCGGCTTTGTCCAACCGCGCCCACCATTCATGATTCGTCTTGCGTCGAAACCGGCCGCTCATTGTCTCGACGACGTAACGCGAATCGGTGAACAGGTGAACGCGGCAAGGCTCTCGCAACGACTCCAATCCCAAAGCAGCCGCTGCCACCTCAGCCTGTTGATTGGTGGCGTTCCCGAGGTAATCGCCCACCGCGCGCCAAACGCCCTGATACCCGAGCAACGCCACCGCCGCGGCGCGCGTGGAGACTTGGCCGTTGCCGAGACTCGAACCGTCGCAAACAATGGTGACCTCTTTGGACGGCGTCGAAGTATTCCTCTTCTTGGTTCCTTCAGTTGGCATTAATAATCAAAAAAGATCCATAGTCAGTTTAGTATCGGCATTCTTCCACGCCGCCTCGAATTGTTGTTTGACCAGCATTGCCTCGTGGTCTTTTTTCTGGGCTTTGAGCGCTTCCATCAAACCAAACAGTGAACGGCCATTTCGTCTATTTTTTTCGAGGTCGTCGCGAAACACTTGTTCGGCGCTGGCGTAGTCACCACTGCGCATGAGCGCGGCGCCAAGAGACTCGCGCACCGGCTGAAACCATGCCTGCGGTTCATCGTAGGCCAATGAGTCCTCAAGCTCTACAGCGCTGCGCAAAATGGCGATTGCCTGCTTGCTGTCGCTTCGCCCGGCGATGCGCGCTGTCAAAACTTTCTGCGCAATTTGCAAAACGTGGTTCGCACTGTTGAGTCCAAAGCTGGCATCAGCCGGAACCAGTTTCTCTGCGGC
>JBGPYG010000327.1:0-4811 GCA_041493085.1 Pyrinomonadaceae bacterium
ACTTCTGTCCCATTCATCAGGGGTAATTTACTTTAAGCGCAAAATCGAGGCTGAATAATAGCTTTGAGACGGCGACGGACGCAAACTTTAACTGGCCGCTGTAACGCAAACTGTTAGTTTGCGGCGAGAACGCGACGGCACTGGCTCACGAGGGAAGGTGTCAAGGCGAGGCGCAAACTATCAAGCACCCCAGCCGGGCTGCCCGGCTGGGGACCCCGCACAGTTTGCGTTACAAGAACTGAAATCAAGGCAAGCACCCGAAAGAGTGGAATTTAGTTTACCGCTAATCTAGACTGCGCCCAATGACAGAGCCACACCAAAAGCTTTCGCCGGCCCTGGGCGACATGAGCAAGGAAGACTTTCGTCGCTTTGGTCACGAGCTGATCGACTGGGTTGCAGAATATCTGGAACACGTTGAAGACTTGCCCGTGCTGGCCCAGCTCGAGCCTGGTGATCTGAAAGCGCAACTTCCAGTTGTGCCACCCGAAACAGGCGAGCCGATGGAACAGATCATCGCCGACGTGGATCGCCTAATCGTGCCCGCGTTGACCCACTGGAGCCATCCGTCGTTCTTTGCCTATTTCGCTACCTCAACATCCGCGCCGGGAATCTTCGGTGAACTTTTGAGTGCCGCTTTCGACAACAAGGCGATGCTGTGGCGCACCTCGCCCGCATCCACCGAGTTGGAAGAGGTCACACTCGATTGGCTCCGACAGATGATGGGACTTGATGGGGGAATGACCGGCATCATCTACGACACGGCTTCGGTTTCCAGCATGCATGCGATCGCCGCTGCACGCGAAGGCGTGGAGCTGCGCATTCGCGAAGAAGGAATGAGTGGCCGCAAAGACCTGCCGCTCTTGCGTGTTTACGTTTCTGAACAGTCTCATTCATCCATTGAGAAGGGCGTGATCACGCTCGGTCTGGGCCAGCGCGGGCTGCGCAAGATTCCGACCGACGCCGAGTTTCGCATGGACTCAAGAGCGCTGGCGGCGGCGATTGAGGAAGACAAACACAATGGCATCGTGCCTTTCTGTGTGGTGGCGACCGTCGGCACAACATCAACGTCGAGCATCGATCCCGTTGCAGAGATTGTCCCCATCTGCGAAAAACACGCGCTGTGGCTTCACGTTGATGCGGCCTACGCTGGTTCGGCGGCGGTGGTGCCCGAGCTGCGGTATATCCTGAAAGGTTGCGAACGGGCGGATTCGCTGGCAGTCAATCCGCACAAGTGGTTATTCACGCCGTTTGATCTTTCCGTGTTGTATTGCCGCCACATGGATCTCCTCCGGAGAGCCTTCTCACTCGTTCCGGAATACCTGCGCACGCCCGAGCAGGAGCAGGTACGCAGCGGATCGGATTACGGTGTGCAGCTCGGTCGTCGCTTTCGCGCGCTGAAGTTATGGATGATCATTCGTTACTTCGGCCATGAAGGCCTGGCGGCGCGCATACGCGAACATTGCCGGCTGGCGAAGCTGTTTGCGTCGTGGGTCGAGGCGGATCCAAATTGGGAGTTGCTGGCGCCGCTGCCGCTCGCGCTCGTTTGCTTTCGCGCTTGTCCGCGAATGGATGGAGTCGATGAAACTGCGCGCAACGCGCGGCTGGATGTCTTGAACGAAGCCATTATGCATGGAGTGAATGCGACTGGGAAAGCCCTGCTCTCGCATACAAAGCTGAACGACAAGCTCACACTCCGGCTCTCCATTGGCAACATTCGCACGACCGAGAAACATGTGCGCCAGGTTTGGGAATTATTGAATGAGCAACTAAAGTTATTGGTTCGTCAGTCTTAAACGTCGAACAAACTTCAGTACCGCGAAGCGGTTACGGAAAACAGCCCAGGGTTGCCGCGTTTCGCGGCTACCCTGGGAGAAAGAGTCACGAAAGATCACAACCCCACCGGGGTTGTGTCGGTTCCCGGGCTGTCATAACCCCGTTGGGGTTACGACCGTTCCACAACTCGGGTCCCAGGGTAGCCGCGAAACGCGGCAACCCTGGGCTATGTTCCATAACCGCTTCGCGGTAGGCGCTGTTGCTTAGACATCCAACTTAACTCAGAGGCTCATGAAGTTTGTCGGACGTGAAAATATTTTCGGAGGAGACATGAAATCATCGCGCAACTTTCTTCAACTAATCGCTTTTCTGCTGCTCTGCGGCTTGTCCGCTTCAGCGCAAATAGCTCCAAGCGACGTTAAAGAATTCAACAAGGACGGCCTGAGCTTTAACTATCCTTCAGGCTGGACTTTTAATGACACCAGCAACTCAGACGCGCAGCAGATGACTTTCGGGCGAGTCGATAGTGATGCCCAGATTATAGTCTTTGTATTTCGCACTCCGGTCACAACGCCCGAAAAGGTAGCGGAGGCGAAGCGCGTTCTCGTTGACAAGTACGTCGCATCAACCACTAAATCTTTCGAACAGGCTGGCGCTCATCCTGAAAGTTCGCCCGCGAGCACGGAGATAGGCGGCGTTACGGCGGAAGGCGTCAAAATTCGCGCCTCGCTTGACGGTGTACCCGGTGTGGCTGAGATCGAGTCGGCGGTGGTAGGCCAGCGGCTCGTCGTTTTAACCTTCCTCGGCCCTGATAAAGCGCTGACAAAAGTTACGTCCACCTGGGACATGGTGCGCACCACCATCAAGATTGCTGAACCCACTCCGCAACCGAAATCCAGTCCCAAGCCCACTCCCTAAGGGGCAACCGAGAGGCCGGTATCGTGGGTCAACAAATACAGACCGGGTTCGCGCGCACCATATTAACTACCGTTTCAATGCGCAGGTGTCGCTGCGATCATGTTCCTTGATCAGGCGAAGAGTTATGATGGGAATGTCTAACAATGGGCGTTTTATTCCCAACGGCGACCCGGTCGCTACCACCACCCCACGCGGGCTGCCCGCGCGGGGACCCCGGTCGGCTCCCGGTTCTGTATTCGTGTTGGGAATTAGTCGTTGTTTTTCAATTAAGCTGTCTTTCCACGGACAGAGATACCAAGCCCAAAAAAGCAGGCGGTCATTTCTATGCGTGAGACTTTCGTGAAAGCGCTTTCGCTGATCGCCACGGCGATAATTGCAGCGACATCGATCTCCGCTGATGGCTACCCGCGCCGAACGATCGCGTCAATGACCCCCGGCGACATCCTGCGAGTTGCGAACGTTAACGATGCTCAGATTTCTCCCAATGGTCAATGGGTAGTTTATACAGTTGCTACTGTTAACGGCGACGAGACGATTAGCACCCTGTGGCTTGTTCGGGCGGGAACAAACCTGAGCATCGTACCAACCACCACTTTGCAACCCACCTCGCAACGCAGTCCCACGACGGATTGGCCTGACCAGCGGTCCACGTCCACGCCGCTACTGGCCGATGGCTGGAACGCCTCGAATCCACGCTGGTCGCCGGATAGCACCAAGATCGCGTTCCTGAGCGATCGCGAGGATCAGCGCGAGCTTTGGATAGTGAACCTGGATAAACGCGAGCCGCACTCTATCGCTTCGCTGCAGAGTACGAACTTCTTCATAACTTACGCAGGGGAATCGCTCGCGTGGGCTCCTGATTCAAGACGAATCGCTTACATCTCCGCAACTGAAGAGTCAACCGAGCCGCCTGTGCCTTTCACCTCTCACGACGATCCAAGAGTCATCGATCGCATTCAGTACAAGTCGCGAACTTCATTTTCCGACAACCGCCGCACTCACGTTTGGATCACTGCGATTGATAAGCCAGAGCCGCAACAACTAACTTCCGGGCCCTATTACGATCACGCGATTACGTTTAGTCCGAGTGGAGATGAGGTCGCGTTCCTCTCCAACCACGAAGCGGATCCCGATGCGAACAATAATTCCGACATCTTCGCCGTTGACCTGCATGGAGAAGTGCGTCAGATCACCGCCACCAAGGGCTGCGAGTACGAACCGACCTGGTCGCCTGATGGTAAGTGGATCGCCTACACGGCGACGAAGCGCGACGTAACAACGATCGACAGCGTCGCGGAAGACACGCATGTGTGGGTGATTGCTGCTGGCGGTGGTGCGGCTCGCGAGTTGTCGGGAAAATTGGATCGCAGGGCGCGAAATCCGCGCTGGTCCCCGGTAGGGAGCGCAGTTCTTTTCCTGGCAGGGGCATCTGGCCAAACAATCTTATATAGCGTCAACGTTACGGGCGAAAGACCTGTAATGCCTCTTTTTGAAGCTTACGTAAGTCCCCTGAATCCCGTCCCACCCCTTGAATTGCCTGAGCCGCGGCGAGGCCGTTTACAGATTACGAGTTTCAGTTCATTCGTGAGTCGAGACCGGACGAGTTATTTTGCGCTCACCATTAGTGATTCCGTCTCCCCCGCCGAACTTTGGCTCGGAAGAATAGCTAAGGGAATTGGAAATGAGCGGTTGCGCCGGCTCAGTAATCACAACGACGGCGCGCTTCACACCTGGACAGTCAGCGAGCCGGAAAGTTTCACCTTCAAGAGCTTTGACGGCACGCCGATCCAGGGCTGGTTAATTAAGCCAGTCGGCTGGCGCGAGGATCGTAAGTATCCACTGATTCTCAGCATCCATGGCGGCCCCCATGGAATGCATGGCTGGGGATTCAACTCCACATTTCAGGTTTACGCCGCGCAGGGTTACGCAGTCCTTTTTCTTAATCCGCGCGGGTCGAGCGGCTATGGACAGAAGTTTAGTGACGGCACGTTGAACGAATGGGGCGGCGGCGATTACAAAGATTTGATGGCGGGGGTTGACGAGGCGCTGCGCAAGTATCCCTGGATTGATCAGAATCGCATGGGCGTGACGGGCGGATCCTATGGCGGTTTCATGACCAA
>JBGPYG010000101.1:0-10054 GCA_041493085.1 Pyrinomonadaceae bacterium
CGCTGCTGCGTCTATAAACATTCGGCTCCTACGGAGCTAATGCGTTGCGCCGACCGCCCACGGGCTCCACGGACGCAAAGGAACCACCCGCTCGCGGTGCAGCCAGTCGACTCCTGACTGCTTCTACACTCTCTTTGGATCTTTCCAGAAACACGCTCGGGTAGACGCCCATGAAGAGCATTAATGCGAGCAATGGTATTAACAGCCCAATCTCGCGAGCGTTAAGGTCTCGCAGTTTTGCGTTCTCCGGATTTGTAACCTTCCCAAACACGACACGTTGCAGCATCCATAACATGTAAACCGCCGCCCAAATCACGCCCGTCCCGGCCAGCATGGTGACAATCCAGGCGTGCTGGACTGCGTTTGAGGTCCAACTGCCAATCATTATCAGAAACTCGCCAACGAAGCCGTTCAGAAACGGCAGGCCAATTGATGACAGAGACGCGATGACAAAGAGCGTCGAAAACCAGGGCATCGGCGTGGCCAGTCCACCAAAGTCGCTGATTAGGCGTGTGTGCCTGCGTTCATAGATAAAGCCGACGAAGAGAAACAGTGCTCCGGTCGATACACCGTGATTGAGCATTTGATAAAGAGCGCCCTGCATGCCGAGTTCGGTAAACGAGAAGAGACCCAGGACGACGAACCCCATGTGGCTCACTGATGAATACGCAACCAGTCGTTTCACGTCAGGCTGCACCATGGCCACGAGGGCGCCGTAAATAATTCCGATTATCGCCAGAGTGATCATTAGCGGCGCAAACTTTCGCGCCATATCAGGAAAGAGCCCGAGGTTGAAGCGCAGCAGGCCGTAAGTCCCCATCTTCAAAAGCACGCCGGCAAGAATTACTGACCCGGCAGTTGGCGCTTCAGTGTGCGCATCCGGCAGCCAGGTGTGCAGTGGGAACAGCGGCACCTTGATGCAAAAAGCAAAGGCAAAAGCCAGGAACAGCCAGAACTCAGCGCGATCCCCCAGCAGCTTTCCGGCGCTTATCGCCGCGAGAATCGTCGTGTAGTCAAACGTTCCGTAGAGATAATAAAGCGCGATTATCGCTACCAGCATCAGCAAGCTGCCGACCGCAGTGTAAATAAAAAACTTCACCGCCGCGTAAATCCTGCGTTCGCCGCCCCAGATGCCGATCAAAAAGAACATCGGCACCAGCGAGGCTTCAAAGAACAGGTAAAACAAAAGCAGATCCAGCGATACAAAGACGCCGATCATCGCGCCTGCGAGTAGACCGAGGAAAACGTAGTACGCAAGTTGACGCTTCTGAATTGCCGTCCAACTCGAGAGTATCGCGATCGGCATCAAGAGCGTTGTCAGTAGCACCAGCCAGAGACTGATGCCGTCAACGCCGATATGGTAGTGGGCGCCGATGGAGCCAATCCAAAGCACATCCTCTACGAAGCGAAAATCCTTCGTCCCTGCTCCTATGCCGCGAATCAACAACAACGAGAGCGCAAAATCAACCACGCTGAAGCCGAGTGCAAGCCATTTGTAGTTCGACTCGCGCTTGCTCGGCAGTAGGCTGTAGGCGACCGTCGCCAGCGCGCCGACGACTGGCAAGAGAATGATCGCGGTTAGTAAGTGCTGTTGCATAAACTAGGGTACGAGCCGCAAAGCGAGAACACCGTAATAAGCAAAGAAGCCAATGAGTGCCACCGCACCCAGCAGGATGATCGCTGCATAGCCGCGCACGAATCCCGCTTGCATATGCCGAATGAGCTTGCCCGACTCGGTCACAACTTCACCAAGCGAATGCAGAAAGCCGTCAATGACGCCAACATCAAAAAGCTTCCAAAGTCCTTCGCGTGAGCCCACATTGATCGGGTTAATAATTGTCGTGTCGTAAATCTCGTCAACGTAATATTTGTTTTCGAGTATGCGCGGCATCTGTAGCAGCGGGCGCCTCATAAAGATCAACCAGCCCGTTGCGATACCCAAGAGGGCGATTAGAACTGAAAGCAATGCCAGCAAGCGTTCTTCGCGAATCTCCTCCGGTGAATGAAACGCCTCGCCTTCACCATGTTCACCTAGCGGCGCGAAAGCCGGCGGGCCATCCACGGCCTGTGGCGGTGGTGACAGCCAAATTACTTCGGCTCCAGGTCCAGTTGCTCCCTCAGGCACTTTCGCAATCACCGGCTCAAGGGTTTGCTCAATGTAGTTCTCAGGATGACCGCCAACCAGGGAGCTGAGCGCATACGGAACGCCAATTAGACCGCCGACAGTTGAAAGTATTGCCAGGACAATGAGTGGCGCCGTCATCAGCCATGGAGATTCATGAGGCTCATGCACACGGTCACCGGCGTGGTGCGCGTCGTCTTGCACGGCAGCGGAGTCGGCGTGAGCTGCGTCAGCACTGTCCGGCTGATCATGGTGTGCTTCGCGAAAGCGCTCAGTGCCCCAGAAAGTCATCACCATCATCCGCGTCATGTAAACGGCGGTAAGCAGCGCCGTCAGCGCGGCGACGAACCAAAGCATTTTACTCCAAACCGGGTTTGGCAAACTGAACGTTCCTGCGCTCCAGGTTTTCCAAAGAATCTCATCCTTCGAAAAGAAGCCGGCGAAGATCGGTATGCCCGAGATGGCCAGCCAGCCGGTCAGCATGGTCGCAAACGTAATGGGCATGTATTTCTTGAGTCCACCCATCCGTCGCATGTCCTGCTCGTGATGCATGCCGTGGATTACTGAGCCGGAGCCGAGGAAGAGCAGGGCCTTGAAGAACGCGTGCGTGATGACGTGAAAGATTGCTGCTGTGAACGCGCCGAGGCCGCAGGCCAGAAACATGTAACCGAGCTGCGAGATGGTCGAGTAAGCAAGTACCTTCTTGATGTCGTTCTGCGCGAGTCCGATGGTAGCGGCGAATAGCGCCGTGGCCGCTCCGATGATGGCAACGATGAACATCGCTGTGGGCGCGTGCACATAAATCGCCGAACAACGAACGATCATATAAACACCGGCGGTAACCATCGTCGCCGCGTGGATCAAAGCAGAGACGGGCGTTGGTCCAGCCATAGCATCAGGCAGCCACACGTAAAGCGGAATCTGGGCGCTCTTTCCGGCTGCCCCGATGAAGAGCAGAATGGCGATAGAGGTAATGCCGCCGTACCAAAGCATATGCCACGCGAACGGCTCCGCGGCCATGCCGCCAATGGTCTGGAGAGCGCTGGTTACCTGATACGCATCCTTCGCAAAAAAGCTGATCGAGGGGGCGCCGGCCTGGGAGGTCAGGAAGAAAACCAGCAGGATGCCAATCACGAATCCCCAATCGCCGACGCGGTTGGTAATGAACGCTTTCTTCGCGGCGTCGCCAGCTTCCTTGCGGTCGATGTAGAAGCCAATCAGCAGGTACGAGCAAAGTCCCACGCCTTCCCAGCCAACAAACATCAGCAGGAAATTGTCGGCCAGCACCAGCGTCAGCATCGAAAACATGAAGAGGTTCAGAAACGCAAAGAAGCGATAGAACCCGCTGTCTTCATGCATGTAGCCGACGGCAAACACGTGTATGAGAAACCCAACGAAAGTAACGAAGAGGGCGTAGGTTCCGCTAAGGCGATCCATTGCCAAGCCGAAGTCTGCACGAAACTTGCCGACCTGAATCCACGTCCAGAGATGATCGAAAACGGGCTCAGTCGAGCGAAGCGCGCCGCCGGATTTGAAGGCGAGATAGAAAGCGACCAGCGTAGAAATACCGACCGAGCCGCAGGCGATGAGGCCAATGAGTTTCTCGTTTCGCAGGCGCCGGCCGACAAACCAATTGATGGCCGCGCCCGCCAGCGGAGCAAAGATGATCAGACTCAGCAGGTTGTTATCGTTCATCGATTCGAAAAGGAAATCCTAACTGAAAGTTCGTCGCGGCTCTGCCGCCTGATGTGCGGAAGGCCTATGGCCTTCCGTAGCTGGCCCATCATTCTTCGAGGCTACGCCTCGGGTCGGAGGTCAGAGGCATAGCCTCACTTAAAAAGAAATCTAACCGGAAAGGCAGAGCCTTTCCGCACATCAGGCGGCAAAGCCGCGAGCGAAAATCAGCTACAGTTTCAAAATACTCGCATCATCAACATTGAGCGATTCGCGATTGCGGAAGACCGTGATGATGATGCCGAGTCCGACGGCGGCTTCGGCTGCGGCCACTGTCATCACGATAAAAACAAAGAGCTGGCCAGTAACATCCTGGAAGAAACTCGAGCAGGCGACAAACGTCAGGTTCACAGCGTTGAGCATCAGTTCGATGCACATGAACATGGCGATCACGTTGCGCTTGATAATCACGCCGACAGCGCCAATCGTGAAAAGGATGGCGGACAGCGCCAGATACCAGGAAAGTTGTGGGCCCATAACTGCTTATTCCTCCTGGTCTCGGTCTGATTGAAAGTCAACGCCGAGAAGATGCGCTGCCTCGGCAGTTGTCTCCGTCTCGACTGCCGTCAGGTCGCCGACCGCGCGCGGATTTACAATGTCCATTGCCAAAACCTGCGCGCCCGGAACGACACGTGCCGTAGCTGACAACACCGTCGTGCGGCGCGCCAGCGACATCGCGCCGACAATCGCCATCAACAACAACACGGATGTGATTTCAAAAGGCAGCAGGTACGTTGTAAACAGCCCCGCACCGATCGAGTGCGTGAGCCCTACATCGGAAGTGTTCCCCGCTAGTTTGTTTTCCGAAGTCTGCACTGAATAAAGAATGAAAGCCGTCTCGGCGATAAGTATTGCTGCCATGCCTATGGCCACGGGCACGAGAAACTTCAGCCGCTTGCGACGCGGTTCTGAATGCTCGACATTGAGCAGCATGATTACGAAGATAACGAGGACCATGATCGCGCCGGCATAAACAATCACCTGCACGGCGGCGATAAACGGAGCGGCCAGGGTCACGTAAAGCGACGCGAGCGCGACAAACACGCCGATGAGCGAAATCGCGCTGTAAAGCGGATTGCTCTGCGAGACCATCGCAATAGCGCAGCCAATCGCCAGGCCGGCGAAGATAATGAATAAGATCGTAGTCATCTAAACCATAAGCGGCATTGTTTAGAGGCGGGCATCGCCCGCCGTCTTAACGTTGCAGCGGCGGGCGACGCCCGCCTCTAAAATGACGCAGGAGCGCGTTCAGGGCGTAGTGAAAAACAAAAACGTCGCCGTTACAACGAGATTAAGAATTGCTACCGGCATCAGAAACTTCCAGCCAAAATCCATTAACTGATCAAAACGAAATCGTGGCAGCGTGCCGCGCAGCCAGATGTATAAGAACAGGAAGAAGACTATCTTCACAAAAAAGCCGAGCACGCTGATCAATGCGAACAAGAGAGTGCCGCGACCAAATAGAGACTCGGCAAACGGAACGTTCCAGCCGCCAAGAAACAACGTCGTCGCCAGCATCGACACCGTGATCATGTTGATGTATTCGGCGTTGAAAAACAGTAAAAACTTTATCGAGCTGTATTCCGTGTGAAAACCCGCGACCAGCTCCGTTTCCGCTTCCGGTAAATCGAAAGGCACTCGATTCGTTTCAGCGATAGCGGCTATCAGATAGAGAACGAAACCGAGCGGCTGATAGATAATGTTCCACTGCATGCCGTACCAGCCCGACTGTTGTTGGACGATATTGTAGATGTCGAGCGTGCCCGAGATCAGAATCACACCAATTAGTGATAAGCCCAGCGCCAGTTCATAAGAGATCATTTGCGCTGACGAGCGCAGCCCGCCCATCAGGCTGTACTTGTTGTTTGACGACCAGCCGGCCAGCGCAATTCCGTAAACACCCACCGAAGTCACGCCAAGCACGTAAAGCAATGCCACATCGAAGCGCGCAATGACGAGTGGAATTGTACCGATAAAGGGAAGGGTAATAGTCGGCCCAAATGGATAAACTATGATGGCCATAATGGCGGTGACCACGGCAATCATTGGCGCGAGCAGGAAGACGAATCTGGTTGACTGATCGGGAATCAGGTCTTCCTTCATCATCGTCTTGATGAAGTCGGCAAAGGGTTGCAGGACTCCGCCGTAGCCCACGCGGTTTGGCCCCACGCGCCCCTGGATGAACGCAAGCACACGCCGCTCAGCAAGCACGGTAGCCGCGACGAGCAGCATGATCGTTAGAAAGGCAATCGTAATTGCCACGATCACGAGAACTGAATGAATGTATGGATTGTTCCAGTCCATTTTTGGTAAATGGTAAATCGTAAATAGTAAATAGATAAGCGCCGCCCTAACATGGAGCTCTATTTACCATTCATCATTTACTATTTACTCGCAACCACCTCGTCGCGCAGATCCGCAGCCACCGTGATCTGATACAGCGGTGAAACCCTGACCGTGTCGGGCCGCGGATTACCTGCGGCCAGCAAATGAAACTGCGGCACCTTGTCGGTTAGCGTTCCAATCTTGAACAGCTCATGACCTACCCTGGGCGTCACCGTCAGTTTCTCTCCACTGTCGGGTAGCGTCTGGACTGCCTCGCGGAGTGTCATCAATTCCGACACCAGATCTCGCTGCTCGGCAATCTGATACTTCGCCTGCAAAGGATTGGACTCATCCTTCAGTACCGGATACCGCAGACCCGCGTACGCCGGAACACGATCGGCAATCTCTCGGAAGACTGCACTAGCTGACATTTCGAAACCAAAGTTCATCCCCAACTCTGTAGCTAGTTGAGCGGTAATCATCCAGTCAGACTTCGACTGGTTCACAGGTGGAATCGACTGGCGCACGCGCTGCACCAAGCCATCATTGTTTGTGTACGTTCCGTCAATCTCGGCAAAGGAAGCGGCAGGCAAAACGACGTCGGCAAAGGCCGTGGTGTCGGTTTCAAAAAGCTCCTGCACGACCAGGAAGTCCAGTTTACTTAGCGCTTCTTCGCGACCGCGCAACTGTTCAGGAAGGAAACTTCCCGCCAGGTAAATCGCGCGAACGGCATCGCCGGCGGCATCGAGCATTTGCGTCGCGCTCATGGCGCCACTCATTAATCCCATGTCGTGCGCGCCGACGCTATTGTTGTAGAGCGGCAGGGGATGCAGCAGTACGCAACGCCCTTCAGCGCGGAGCGCGTAAGGTAGTTGCGCCACGATAGCTTGGGCCGTCGCGCTCAACTCGCCGGTGAACATGATGACAAGATCGCCCTGAGTCTCCGCAATCGCTTGTCTCAAAGCCTGAAGTTCATTCACATCAATACCGAGCTTCTGCCTGACCAACGGATCATTGGAGTTGTTTGCCAGCGCCAACACCGCCGCCTCTTCAGTTCCCGGGCGAATGTGAATGAATTGCGCAGCCTGCTCGATCAGTCTAATCGGCGTACTGTTGATGACGATCAGCTTTGCGTCGCCGTTGCGAACAGCCTGGCGAATCTGTTTGCCGGTTAGCGGTTGCAGCTCTTCGGGTTCACCGCCAATTAACAGAATCGTTTTGGCGTAACGAATATCGCGATGCGTCGCTAAGGGCGCGCCGAGGTTATCGAAGAAAGGTTTCAGGTTCTGAGAGTCCGTGCATGTGTAATTGCTGGTACCGACCAACTCCGTCGCAAACTTATAGAGCAGGTAGTTTGCTTCGTTCGTGATGCGCGGACTGCCAACCACGCCGAGCGCGTTCGGTCCGTGCTCATCGACTACGGCATCGAGCTTTTGGGCGACCTGGCGAATCGCCTCATCCCAGGTTGCAGGAATGAGTTTTCCGCCCTTCTTGTAACGAATAAGCGGCGTGCGAATCCGCGCCTCGTGGTTGACGAAAGGATGGCCGAAGCGGCCTTTGATGCAAAGGAACTCGCCGTTCAGTCCATTGACGTAGCGATCGCGCGCTACGATGCGCATCAAATCGTCGCCACGCGAGCCGAGCGACATCTGGCAACCGTCAGAGCAATAGGTGCAGGTGGAAATAGTTTGCGTCAACTCCCACGGGCGCGCCTGGTGGCGATAAGTCGCGTCGAGCAAGGTTCCGGTGGGGCAAACTTCAATACAGTTGCCACACTGCGAACAGTCAAGCCAGCCGCCGTAAGTTCCAATTACCGTGTTTGCGCCGCGGCCGCCGGCTTCAATTGCATCCTCGCCCATCCATTCATCGCAGACACGAGTGCAGCGCTTACAGAGGATGCAGCGCTGCGGGTCGTTTGCGACCATCGGCGAAAGATATTTCTCGGGATGGTAGTTCTTCTTCTCGGTGAAACGCTCTTCGAGTCCGCCCCAATCAAACGTCATCTCCTGCAATTCACACTCACCGCCGCGATCGCAGACCGGACAATCGAGCGGATGATTGGCGAGCAGAAACTCGAGCATCGAGCGCTGCGCCTTTTCAATCTCATCGCTCTGAGTGGTAACCACCATGCCGTCGGTGCAGATGATCGTGCAGGAAGTTTGCAGTTTCGGCATCTTCTCGATGCGCACCAGACACATGCGGCAGGAAGCCTGTAGCGCGAGGTCGGCGTAATAACAGAAGGACGGAATGTCGAAAGCCTTGTCGCGGCAGACGTCGATGAGCCGCGCGCCTTTCGGCACGTCAAACTCCTTAGCGTTAATGGTTACTCTGATTACTTCTGTGGACATGCTAAAGAAAACTACTCTCCGTTTAGACAGCGCACTTGTTGTCCTATCCACCTTTAGTCAGCGCACTTGTGCTCGGACAACAAGTCAAATCAGAACCGGAAGCGGTAGCGACTGGCCAGACACTCAACTCAGCTAATTTCACTTTCGGTTGCTGTTTGGCCTCGAAGATATCCAACCACTGGTCGCTACGGACCCCCTTTCTAAACACCTTGTTGAGCATCCGGCCGGTCGCTACCGCTTCCGGTTCTGATGAAGCAACCGGAGGATAGCGATCGGGCGAACTGCGCCGACGACGAGGGTACAAGCGACTGTTCTAAACATCGATCACTTGGGGCTTTCCATTCGTTCCCACTAAATGCTTCTTGAAATCTTCAGGGAATCTCTTAATCGCCGACTGAATTGGCCATGCCGCGGCGTCGCCCAGCGGGCAAAACGATTTGCCCTCGATGTTGTCGCAAAGATCCAGCATCAGTTGCGCGTCCTCCGGTCGCCCGCCGCCATTGGCCACGCGCTTGAACACCTTAACTAACCAATCCGTCCCTTCGCGGCAGGGTGTGCACCACCCACACGACTCGTGTTTGTAGAATTCAATCAGGTTCTTGGTTGACTCGAAGATGTCGACCGTCTCATCCATCACTATGAAACCGCCCGAGCCGACACTCGACCCTCCGGCGACGAGTCCTTCATAGTCCATGCGCACATCTTTGCCGATGATCTGATCGGCGCGCATGATGTAAACCGACGAGCCGCCCGGAATCACCGCCTTGAGTTTCCTTCCGCTGAGCATCCCGCCACAATCTTCCATGATGAACTTTTCCATATCGTCGTAGCCCATCGGAAGTTCATAGACGCCAGGACGATTGACGTGACCGGAAACGGACCAGAGCTTGGTGCCGCCGCTTTTTTCAGTGCCGAGTTTCTGATAAGCCTCGCCACCCATCTTGATGATGTCGGGCACCGCGCTCAGCGTCTCCACGTTGTTAACGACGGTCGGACTCGCATACAAGCCGGAGACGGCAGGGAAGGGAGGTTTCATCCGCGGATGGCCACGCAACCCTTCAAGCGAGCTCAACAGCGCTGTCTCTTCGCCGCAGATATAAGCGCCGGCGCCCGTATGCGTGTAGATTTCGGAAGAGAAATCTGAGTCGAGAATATTTTTGCCGAGCAATCTCGCGGCACGTGCTTCGGCGAGCGCTCGATCCATGATCTCGATCAGATACCGATACTCGCCGCGCGTGTAGATGTAATTCAACTTAGCGCCCAACGCGTAGGCGGCGATCAATATTCCTTCAATCAGCATGTGCGGATCGCGTTCCATCAGGTAGCGATCTTTGAACGTGCCCGGTTCGGATTCATCAGCGTTGCAGACGACGTACTTGGGCTTCGGCGAATCCTTGGGGACGAAGCTCCACTTCATCCCGGTGGGAAACCCCGCGCCACCACGTCCGCGAAGTGCCGACTTTTTCACTTCGTTGATGACGTCATCGGGCGACATTCCTGCCAGCACTTTCTTGAGCGCTTCGTA
>JBGPYG010000405.1:0-3278 GCA_041493085.1 Pyrinomonadaceae bacterium
AAGCAGATGCTCTTCATGGACGCGCCTGATCACACGCGGCTGCGCAGTCTTGCGTCAACGGCGTTTACGCCCGCGAGAGTTGAAGCTTTGCGATCTCACATCAAGGAGATTCTGAATAATCTGCTCGAGCCATTGCTGCGCGCCGGGCGCATGGATGTGATTGCTGACCTTGCCGCGCCCTTGCCGGCGATTGTCACCGCCGAACTGATGGGCCTGCCAACCTCTGACGCTAACCAGCTAAAAGACTGGTCAGCTGATTTCGCCGAAGTACTCGGCAACTTTCAACACAATCCGGACCGCGCTTCACGCACGTTGCAGTGTGTTGAAGAGATGACCAGCTATTTCCGCGATGCGATTAGTCAAATGAGGACTGACCCACGCGAGGGCCTCATCAACGCGCTGTTGACCGCGGACATCGATGGCGATCGCCTGACCGAAGAAGAGATTATCGCCAACTGCATCGTGACCATGGTTGGCGGGCAGGAGACTACGACTAACCTGATCGGCAATGGAGTCTTGACGCTGCTGCGACATCCGGACCAGCTTGAGAGGTTAAGAAACGATCTCAGCCTTATTCCGTCGGCGGTCGAAGAGCTGCTGCGTTACGAAAGCCCAAGCCAACACACGGCGCGCATTTGTCGTGAGGATACCGAGCTTGGCGGCAAGCTGATTCGCAAGGGTCAGGCGGTGATCGCGGTGATGGGCGCCGGCAACCGCGATCCGGAACGCTTTCCCGATCCTGATCGGCTTGATCTGGGGCGCACGGATAATCGCCACCTGGCGTTTGGCTGGGCCAGCCACTTCTGTTTCGGCGCACCCCTGGCGCGCATTGAAGGGCAACTTACTTTTGAGGCATTAGTGCGCAGCACGTCGAATCTGGCGCTTGAACCCGGCCCGCTCGTCTGGCGAGATAACCTTGGCTTACGCGGACTAACTGCGCTGCCGGTAACGTTTGACGAGGCGCAATCGCCTAGACAAGCTCCAACGATGGTCGCGCCCAGCGCCAGCGCAAGCGGTTGCCCATTTCATGGAACGACCTAGGATGAATACGAACAGCTCCTTACTGGGAGCGCGGGCGTCTCGCCCGCAGCATCGTCAGCACTCGATCCTGAAAGTAGCGAGCGGCCAGCTCGCGCGGACGCGCTCGCGGCGGGCGAGACGCCCGCGCTCCCAGTAAAGAGCGGAGGCGACGTAATCGAGCGGGTTGGAGGCCGGCGATTGTCTTTGCAAGAACACCTTCCATCGATTCCGACAAGCGTGAGTTTGCCGAACATTTCCGAGGCCAAACGGGAGCTGCTGGAAAAGTATCTCCGCGGAGAACTTAAGCAGCGGCCCACTTCGCCCCGTACCATCGCGCCACGCCCACCTGACGCACTCCCTCAACTTTCATTCGCGCAGGAGCGACTGTGGTTTCTGGATCAACTGAATCCGGACTCGGCGGTCTATAATGTCCCTTTGGCGGTGCGGCTGTCAGGCCCGATCGATCCAAAAGCCATCGAGCAAAGCGTTAACGAAATCGTGCGCAGACATGAGGCACTGCGCACCACGTTCACCACCGTCGAAGGACAACCCGTACCGGTCGTCAGTCCGCATCTCAAGGTTGATTTGCAAATCCTCGATCTCACTTCGCTTCCCGAGGATGAACGCGAAGCACGAGCCCGGGTGTTGCTGAAGGAAAAAAGCGGGGCGCCATTTGATCTAACACAAGGGCCGCTCATCCGCACAACCCTGATCAGACTGGACGACTACCAGCACATCTTCCTCGTCGCAATGCATCACATCGTCAGCGATGGTTGGTCGCTGGTTCTGTTTTTCCAGGAACTGTCGGCGCTCTATGACGCTTTCTCTCGTGGCGAACGGTCGCCCCTCACCAACGTTGCGGTTCAGTATGCCGACTACGCTGCCTGGCAGCGAGACTGGCTCAAAGGAGACGTACTTCAAAAGCAAATCTCATATTGGAAAAAACAACTTGGCGGCGAACTCCCTATCACGGAACTGCCAATTGATCGCCCGCGTCCTGCCGTGCAGACATTCGACGGCGCACGCGAATGGCTGGTTCTTTCCGCACAACTTACCGATTCCATCCTGGCGCTTAGTCAGCGTGAGGGCGCTACGCCGTTTATAACGCTGCTTACGGCCTTCAAAGCTTTGCTTTACCGTTACAGCGGACAGGAAGACGTCATCGTCGGCTCGCCCATCGCAAATCGCCCGCAAACGGAAACTGAATCAATCATTGGCTTTTTCCTTAACAACCTGGCCCTGCGAACGGACCTGTCGGGGGATCCGAGCTTTCGCGAGGCGCTGGCCCGTGTGAGAAAAACAGCACTCGAAGCCTATGCTCATCAGGATGTGCCGTTTGAAAAGTTGATCGAAGCGCTAAAGCCCGAACGTGACCTGAGTCGCACACCTATATTTCAGGTCTATTTCAATCTGTTCAACTTCGGTACTGAGATCAGTGTTCCGGGAAGCGATGAAACGGTAGCGTTCGTCGAGGCCTGGGAACAGTCGGACGAAGATTTATCGAAGTTTGATTTGACTCTCTACGCCGGTATGCAAGGCCGGCAACTCAAGTTCGCGCTCGTTTACAACCGAGACCTCTTTGACGCCAGCACCGTCGCGCTCATGCTCGCGCACTTCAAGACTTTGCTTGCAGCGGTTATCACCGATCCCGACAAATGTATCTCAGACCTGTCGCTACAGACGGAAGCGGAATCCGACCATCACTCGTTTCGTTCTAATCGTGTTCGCCCCGGCAATACGTTTACCGAGTTTCGCAAAGAAGAGATCGAGCAGTCGATTGCGGAGCGTTTTGCGAGCCAGGTCGAAAAGCATTCCGGTCGGATGGCGATCCGGAGTAAGAACTACCATTGGACTTACGCAGACCTGGATGCCGCCGTTGACAGTAGCGCGCGGTCGATAGTGCGGTTGCGTGGCGGCAGCGAAGAGCGAATTGCGCTCTTGTTTGAACATGACGCTCCGATGGTTGCCGGCATGCTCGGCGCTCTAAAAGCCGGGAAAACTTACGTTCCGCTGGATCCTCATCATCCACCGCAACGACTGGCCCAGATCATCGAGCACTCCGAGGCCACCGTGCTGCTGACCAACGACAAGAATCTTTTTCTGGCCAGCCAGCTGGCGACGAACGATCTTCAGTTAATCAATGTCGATAGCGTGGATGCAACTACACGTTCGCTTGAAAAAACAGGAACCGACTTACCGGCAGTAGAGCCGGACCGGCTCGCCTACATCCTCTACACGTCGGGCTCGACCGGTCAGCC
>JBGPYG010000279.1:0-5667 GCA_041493085.1 Pyrinomonadaceae bacterium
AAAAACGGTAATGAGAACGCTTGCATTTCAGTCTACCGGCACTGTATGGCGCAGTGTGGCAAGCATGACTAAGCGCACGGCTGGCTGTAGGTCCGCGGTTCGTTCGTGACGCTCGTTACGCCCGCTCGTTAGCGAGCCAACGGAATATCACCTGCACTATCAATCGCTGATTCGCCAATAGACTCCGCGACCAGATAAGTTTTTTCGCGCCTGGTGGCCAAGTGAGTTGTGCCTTTTCGCGACTAATCCCCTTAGCGCCTATGTTACGATTCTCTTCCACCGGAAGCGGCGTTGGAATTTGATCGCGTGCCATTCAGGCGCGCCAGGCCGCCCAGTCGAAATCATGCCTGACATGCTCGTAAATCTGCTGAAGCTTCCCGCGCTTGGAGCAACAGTGCGCGAGCTCGCCGGCAATGGAATTACTATTCGTCGCGCGCAGCCGTTTGAGATTACACGCGTGCGCGAATTTATTGAGCGCGAGTTTTCCGTCGCGTGGGCGGATGAAATTTCTGTTGCCTTTGCAAACAAACCGGTTTCTCTCTTTATCGCGGTAGCGGAAAAGGAGATTGTCGGCTTCGCCGCCTACGAGTGCACGCGCCGAGGATTCTTTGGCCCAACCGGCGTTATTGAAAGCATGCAAGGCCGCGGCGTCGGCAAAGCGTTGCTGCTTGCTTGTCTCTGGGGACTGCGGGAGATGGGTTACGTTTACGCCATTATCGGCCGCGCCGGGCCAGTTGCGTTTTATGAGAAAGCGGTGGGAGCGATTGTGATTCCGGATAGTGACCCGGGGATTTATACGAATCTTTTGAGCTGAGTATGAGTAAGGCCTTAAATTATTCGACAGACCGCCGCGCAAGTGCGCCGCTGCCGCCGGGTCCAAAAGGCAATCTCATTCTCGGTGTGATGCCGGAGTTCAATCGCGACACGCTGGGCTTCATCGAACGCTGCCGCGATTACGGCGATGTCGTTCGCATGCGTTTTCTCTACCTCACCGTCCACTTCCTCTACAACCCCGACCATATTGAGTACGTTCTCTCCACCAACGCGAAGAACTTCATCAAGTCGCGCTCACTGCGTTCGCCTTTTTTTCAACGCCTCGTCGGCAATGGGCTACTGACGAGTGAAGGAGAAGAATGGAAACGCCAGCGCCGACTGGCGCAACCCGCGTTTCATCGACAGCGGATTAGCGCCTATGGCCACGTAATGGTCGAATACACAACGCGCATGATCTCTTCCTGGCGTGCCGATGAGGAGCGCGATATTCATCGTGACATGATGCGCCTCACCCTGGAAATTGTTGTTAAGACACTCTTCAACGCGGACGTTTCAGGAGATGCTGACAAGGTAGGACGCGTGCTATCACAAATGGTGAAGCCGTTTGCTTCGCAAGCAACTCTGAAATGGATTTTAGACAATCGATTGCCAACACCCACCCACCGCCGTTTCAATGCGGCCGCCAGGGAGATCGATGAGATCGTCTATCGCATCATCGCCGAACGTCGCTCGAGTGGTTCTGATCAGGGTGATCTTCTTTCAATGCTGCTCGCCGCCCATGATGAAGACGGCAGCCAGATGACCGACCGCCAGTTGCGCGATGAAGTGATGACGCTCTTTCTTGCCGGCCATGAGACTACCGCGTTGACGCTTTCCTGGGCCTGGTATCTGCTGGCCCAGAACCCGGAAGTCGAAGCAAAGTTTCATGCGGAGCTTGATGAAGTTCTTGATGGTAGATTGCCCACTGTTGCCGACCTGGCTCGTTTGAAATACACCGAGATGATCGCGAAAGAGTCGATGCGTCTTTATCCGCCGGCGTACGGAGTTGGGCGCGAAGCAATTCAGGAATTCGAGCTGGGCGGCTATCGCGTGCCTGCCAAATCCCAGCTTTTCATGTTTCAGTGGGTAACCCAACGCGACCCACGCTTCTTTCCAGACCCGGAACGGTTTTGTCCGGAACGCTGGACCGAAGACTTCAGCAGCAGCTTGCCGAAGTATGCCTACTTCCCTTTTGGCGGCGGCCCGCGCGCCTGCATTGGCAACTATTTTGCGATGATGGAGGTCGTGCTGTTGCTGGCGACCATTGGCCAACGGTTCCGCTTCTCGCTGCTGCCCGATCGTCCGGTGAGCTTGATGCCGGCGATGTCACTGCGGCCAAGGGATGGGATCAGGGTGCGGGTTGAGAATCATCGAAAAGATTAGTTGAGAACACCGCTTCAATGAAATCAATGGTGTAATCAAGAGTGGGACTTTCTCTCATTCTCACCCGGTTTTAACCGGGTGGGAGCAAGGCCGCTCTGAATCTCCAAACCGTTTCAACGGTTTCACTCGTCGCGCCATTCCAAGCCGTACCGCCTAATGAAGATCTCATACTCCTCCGCAAAACTCCTCTTTCGGTGATGTCCTTCCTGACGAGCAATGTAGTTGGCAACTTTACTCACATCGGAGTGCGAGACTGAAAAAGCTCCGTAGCCACGTCCCCAGGCGAATCTGCCTTTGACCAGACGGTTCTGATTGATCCAATGGGACGAGCTACCCTTTAGAAGTTGTATGATTTGTTCAATTGTTAGATTCGTAGGAAGATCAATCAGGGCGTGAGTGTGGTCCGCATTGAAGTAATTGATCTTCATGTAGATGCCCTTCTCATGCGAATACTCCGAAAGATTTGTGGAGGCCTGCGCCGCCGCCCGCTTGTCCAGCATCGGTTCGCGGCGAAGCGTTTCCCAGATAAGGTGGAGCCAGCAGCGCGAGTAAGAGTGAGTTGACACCGAGCGAGTCTCCTTTCACTTTATGGTGCTTGGTAATCGAGCGGAACACGGTGATCGTGAACTTGATTGGCGCTTGATGGAAGAGAAACCGTTGAAACGGTTAAGTGAAAGTGATGCCAGAACTTTTGCACCCGGCTGAAGCCGTGTGAGAATGAGAGGAGGGGCGGACTCCTGAACCGGCGGGCAACGCCCGCCTCTAAACGAGCGCGTTAGTTATTCTTGACCACTCTTCAAGCGCGAGTGTCTCCGCGCGCCGCTGCAAATCAACTTCAGCCTGGCAAAGCACGATGCTGGCGCCGCCATGACTTTTGACAATCTCCTGTAACGGAGCCGGCGCGTTGCGTAAGTTATTGAGAATCGTCTTGCGTCTTTGGGCGAACCCCGCGCTGACAACCTGCCACAATAGTTTTTCGTCCTTCACCTCGGCTGCGATTTGCGAACGCAGTTTCAATCTGATGACACTACTCCATACCTTGGGCGCGGGACGAAATGAACTCGGCGCCACGTCAAACAACTTCTCCGTCTCGCAGTACGTTTGGACAAACACGGAAAGGTAGCCGCGCTCCCCCGAACCCGGTTCAGCCGTGATTCGCTCGACGACTTCTTTCTGCAACATCAACACCATCTCGCTCACACAATGGCGTTGCTCGATCAATCTTTGCAGAATTGCCGTCGCGACGTTGTAAGGAAGATTGGCAACGACTCGCGCTTGAGTCGCCGGACGAATGACTTCACACACGTCTGTGACTAACGCGTCGCTCTGTACGAGCTTGAAGTTTTTCCGTGAACTGAATCTTTCTGTAAGTAAGGGGATTAGATTTCGATCAAACTCTATTGCCACCAGACTGCCAGCCTTCTCCAGGAGGGGCGCGGTAAGCGCTCCTCGTCCGGGGCCGATTTCGAGAATGGTTTCGTCACTCTGCGGCTCCAGCGCTGCAACAATGCGATTAATGATTCTTGGATCTGTAAGGAAGTTTTGCCCGAGACGTTTGGAAGGATGGAAGGACTGACGCGAGGACTGACGCGGAGATGAAGAGACGCGGGGACGCGGGGACGGGTTTATCTCCGTATCTCCGCGTCCCCGTGTCTCCGCTTCCCTTCTTTTCATCCTTCATCCTTCATCTTGCCCCTTGTCGGATATCCCGTGAACTCAACGTCCCGGCCTCTTTGTGTGACTTCAACATCCTGAAGTTCGATGGCCTCCGCTAACGTCTCGGCGCCCTTGCCACCAACTCCCGTAGGCGCGTCGCGACCGCCGACGATCAGAGGTGCAATGAAGAACGAAACTTTGTTAACCAAACCCGCATCAAGGAAGTTGCCGGCCACGTTTGCTCCACCTTCAACCAACACGCTCTGCACGGTTCGCTTTCCGAGTTCATCCAACACCCGCAATAGGTTTCGCCCGTTGGCTGTGTCTCGCACTATCTCTACTCCCTGCGACTCGAGCACCTCACTTTTCGACTGCGGAACAGAATCCCCGGCAAAGATTAGAACGGGCGCTTCATTTGCGCTCGTCCCTAGTTGCGAGTCAGGCGACATTGCTAGTGCTTCGTCAAGCACTACGCGAATCAGCGGTATTCTTCTCTTCTTTCCGGAGCGATCTGTTAACAAAGGATCGTCGGCCAGCGCGGTCCCGGCGCCGACAAGTATCGCGTCATACTCGTGCCGCAATTCATGAACTCGCGCTCGCGACTCTGCACCGGTGATCCAACGCGACTCGCCCGTGCGGGTAGCGACTTTTCCATCAAGCGAAGCGGCCAGTTTCAAATGAACGAACGGGCGCCCCGTGCGCATGAAATGCAAATACTTTTCGTTAAGCTTTTCGCCTTCGCGAACTAACAAGCCGACCGAGACTTCCACGCCCACAGATCGCAGATGCTCAAAACCCTTTCCTGAGACTTTGGGATTTGGATCATCGATCGGGACGACAACACGGGCGATGCCCGCTTTGATCAGGGCATCGGTGCATGGAGGAGTGCGACCATGGTGTGCATGGGGCTCCAATGAAACGTAGGCAGTCGCCCCCTTCGCGCGCGCCCCGGCCTGTTCGAGCGCATAACTCTCGGCATGCTTGAGTTGCTCGTAAACATAAAAGCCCTCGCCTACAACCTCTCCCTCGGGACTGGCGATCACGCAGCCGACCAGTGGACCCGGACTCACCTGGCCAACACCCTTCGCAGCCAGTTCCAACGCACGTTGCATCAGTCGACGGTCTGTATCCGACCAATTGGCTACGACACCTTCAGCTGTTGCTATTGTTTGTTGCACGAAGTTACTCGAACGATTATTCAAACACGAGCTTACTCAAACAGAGTTTCCTTGATAGGTGTCCAAATGTCAGTTTTCTCTGTGCAGCCTCCGTGTTCTCTGTGACTCTGTGGTTGAGAAAGTTCCGGAAAAACTCCACCACCGAGACACAGAGAACACAGAGGTAGCACAGAGGATTCTTCAACTTAAGATCACGCTGTTTTATTCGAACAAGCCATTCACATAAAGTTCCGGATCAAAGACGACGAGGTCGTCAACCTTCTCGCCGATTCCCGCGTAACGAATGGGCAAACTAAGTTCCTTCGCAATCGCGACAGCAATTCCACCCTTCGCCGTGCCGTCGAGTTTGGTCAACACGATACCGGTAACGCCTGCGACTTTGAGAAACTGCCGCGCCTGCTCGAGACCGTTCTGGCCTGTAACGGCGTCTACGACCAGCAACGTCTCGTGTGGCGCGCCCTCAACTTCTCGCGCCGCGACGCGCTTCATTTTCTCGAGCTCAGCCATCAAGTTGGATTTGTTATGCAGCCGGCCGGCCGTATCTACGATCAGCACATCCGAACCGCGCGCCTTCGACGCCTTCAAAGAGTCGAAAAGCACGGCTGCGGGATCGGTTCCCTCCTTCTGTTGAATCAAA
>JBGPYG010000248.1:0-6247 GCA_041493085.1 Pyrinomonadaceae bacterium
CTCTTCGATTTCTTCCAGTAGGAAGGGCTTAGTGAAATAAGCGAAGGCACCCAGGTCGAGGAGTTCTTTCCCGTCGGCTCGATCAGGCATTCCCGATATCACAATTACCGGCGTAGCCGGATGTTTAGCCTGGATGTATTTCAGAAGGTCGCGCCCACTGAGTCCCGGCATGGAAATGTCAGTAAGAACGGCGTCGTAGGTCTCGATGTCGAGAAAGGCGAGCGCTTGTTCCGCGCGATCCGCCGTATGACACTCGTGTGAGGCAGACAAGAGTTCGTGAAGCGTGTCTCGAACGACGTTGTCGTCATCGACGATCAATAATGTAGCCATCTAATTAATTTCTCCTGAAGGGATGAGGCCTGGTGACCGCTAACAGCAGCATTCTAGCTGTCTTTGATCGAGCATGCTAGTTTGTTTCGGATCAGTACCGCGAAGCGGTTACCGCACACAGCCCAGGGTTGCCGCGCTTCGCGGCTACCCTGGGAAAGAGAATCAGGAAAGATGGTAACCCCAACCGGGGTTGAGTCGGTTTTCTTGGATAAACAGTTTGTCTCGCGCACATTTCGGAAGCTACAAAACTACGGGCTCCAAAACCCTCAGAAAGACTGCCACAACCCCGGTTGGGGTTGCGGCCATTCCATAACTCGGTTCCCAGGGTAGCCGCGCAGCGCGGCAACCCTGGGCTATGTTCCGTAACCGCTTCGCGGTAGGAGCCATTAACTGAATTGGAACTCGCTTTAGTCCGCTCCCGTATCGCTGAATGCGCCGGCAACTTCGACGCTACTGATTGTTGCCGGAACGCTAGCGCGCGCGCTCGGTATTGATGACCGGGCGGTATTGTTCGTCGCCGGCAACGAGGCTTCCGCCATCAGGATTGTGTGGGTAGTTTGCAAAACGGTGTCCGGATTAAGCGAGATTGAGGAAATACCTTTCTCAACCAGGAACTGCGCAAACTCCGGATAATCTGAAGGCGCCTGTCCGCAAATTCCAATCTTCTTGCCGGCGCGCTGGGCCGCTTCAATCGCCATCGTCACCATGCGCTCAACCGCGCCGTCGCGCTCGTCAAAAAGATGCGCCACCATTTCAGAATCACGATCGAGGCCGAGCGTGAGTTGAGTCAGATCGTTTGAGCCAATCGAATAACCATCGAAGACGCGCAGGAATTCGTCGGCATAGATTACGTTTGCCGGCAGTTCGCACATCGCGTAAATCTCCAGCTCGGATTCGCCCTGCTTCAAGCCAAACTCAGCCATCAACGTGACCACGCGTTCAGCCTCGGCAACCGTGCGACAGAAGGGAATCATCGCTTTTACATTAACGAGGCCCATCTCATCGCGTACGCGCCGGAGCGCCTGGCACTCTAATTCAAAACCTTCTCGATAACGATCGTCGTAGTAACGCGAGGCGCCACGAAAACCCAGCATCGGGTTTTCTTCGGTCGGCTCAAACTCCTGACCGCCGATTAGCATTGCATATTCGTTTGACTTGAAATCAGACATTCTGACGATAACGGGTTTGGGGAAAAACGCGGCGGCGATACGTGCAATGCCCTCAGACAAACGGCGCACGAAGAAGTCGCGCGGATCTTCTTCCCCCAGGCGACGTGCGATCTCCTTGACTACGTCTGGATTCTCTAAATGTGGATAACGCACCAAGGCCATCGGATGAACGCCGATGTGATTGTTAATGATGAACTCCAGCCGCGCTAGTCCGACGCCGTCATTAGGCAACGAGGCAACGGCAAACGCGTGGTCGGGATCGCCCACGTTCATCATCACCTGTGTACGCGGTCTTTGCTCGTCTCCCGCCACGCGCCGGTCGACTGCGAATTCGATCAGCCCTTCGTAGATATTGCCGTGGGCTCCTTCCGAGCACGAAACGGTAACCTCGGCTCCGCTTTGTAATACTTTGGTCGCGTTTCCTGTCCCCACGATACAAGGCAGACCCAGCTCGCGGCTGATGATGGCGCTATGACACGTCCTGCCGCCTCGGTCCGTTACGATGGCCGCCGCCCGTTTCATGATCGGTTCCCAGGCCGGGTCGGTCATCGAAGTTACCAGCACGTCTCCGGCCTTGAACTCAGCGAGGTGATCGGGATGAGCGAGGACGTGCACTCGTCCGTGGCTGATCTTCTCGCCTACGGCTATGCCGGTAACAAGTGGAGTGCCGGGCTCGCCAGTGAGCCGGTAAGTTTCAATGTAGTTTTCACGATTGGTTGCGTGAACAGTCTCCGGCCGCGCCTGAAGAATAAAAAGCTCGCCCGTGTTTCCATCCTTGGCCCACTCGATATCCATCGGCGTTGGCTGACCGGCCAGCTCCGAGTAATGCTCCTCGATCAAGCAAGCCCAGCGCGCGAGTTCCAAAACCTCATAATCACCGAGACAGAAACGGCTGCGTTGCGCTTCCACCACTTCGCGCGTGCGCGTGCCGCGACCGTCCAGTCCATAAACCATCTTTATTTCTTTGCCGCCCAGGCGCCGGCTGACGATGGGCCGAGCGCCCGTCTTCAAGGTTGGCTTAAAAACAACCCATTCATCCGGCGTCGCCATTCCCTGCACGATGGCCTCGCCGAGTCCCCAGGCGCCATTAATTACCACGACGTCGCGAAAGCCTGATTCCGTGTCAAGCGTAAACATCACGCCGGAACACGCCTGGTCAGAACGAACCATCGGCTGGACACCAATTGACAAGGCCACTTCGAAATGATCGAAACCGCGCGCGGCGCGGTAAGAGATTGCGCGGTCAGTCCAGAGGGAGGCAAAACAACGGTGGCAAGCCTCGATCAAATGATCGTCGCCGCGCACGTTGAGAATTGTGTCCTGCTGTCCGGCAAAGGAAGCGTCGGGGAGATCTTCCGCGGTGGCAGATGATCTCACCGCGACCTCCGGCGTACGACCGAGGCGATCACACAAGCGTCCAAACGCGTCGAGGATGGCGGCGTTGACGCTGTCCGGCAACGGCGTGTCGAGCATCAGCGCTCGTGCCTGGCGACCTGCCGCGTTCAGCGCATGCATGTCGTTATGATCGAGGCCCTCGAGCAATTCACGCAGACGAACGCGCAGACCATTCGTCTCCAGCAGCAGTCGATAGGCTTCGCTGGTGGTGGCAAACCCGTCGACAGCTCTCACGCCACGCGGAACAAGAGCGCGAAAGAGTTCGCCCAGGCTGGCACACTTCCCGCCCACCAGTTGAACGTCGCCTGCTCCCACTTCACTTAGGTCGAGCACCAGAGGTGTGGAATTCTTCGGCATAGAGGTTTCTCCTCGATTCTCCTGGCTCGGGCTGCGATGTTTATGGCGCAGAGTTTATCTGACCAGGAAGCGCGAGTCGATGCTGAAGTAATAGCAGCACGCAATCGTCGAAGATTCAAGAAGGGGCACAGTCAATACAGAACCGAGCGCGGTAGCGCCGGATGCTAGAGTCAACTTCTTTTCTAAGCCGTATTGCCCAGGCTTATTGACAAAGTAGACTTAAGCATCCGGCGCTACCGCGCTCGGTTCTGTAATAGCGCAATCAGTCCCGCTAACTCCAAACCGGCCACTCCCAACCGGGCGCGCCACAACTACAAATAACCGTACCGCTCTGTTAGTATGAGTCCGCACTTCTTCAACTGCGAACGCTCCGGTAATTGACGCGGTCCGCAGACAAACTTCCGAATTCAGGAGACCTGAAAACGATGGGCCACGAGTTAAGGACAGAGCGCGAGCTGTCTCTGGATTTCTTGCGCGTATGCGAAGCGGCAGCTATTGCGGCGGCGCGCACGATGGGCCAGGGCGATCGTAAATATTCCGACCACGTCGCCGTCGAAGCGATGCGCGAAGTGATGGACACGGTGCCCATGCGGGGCCGGATCGTGATTGGCGAAGGTGAACGCGACGAAGCGCCAATGCTTTACATTGGCGAAGAAGTTGGCGGTGGTTACGGCGTTAGTGAAGAGCTGGCAGAATCCTGTCCCGAAGTGGACATTGCCGTCGATCCGCTCGAGGGTACAAACCTGTGCGCGCTCGGCGCCAACAACGCGATTGCAGTGTTGGCGGCGGCTGAACGCGGCGGCTTGTTGAATGCGCCGGACCTCTACATGGACAAGATTGTAGTCGGCCCATCTTCGCGCGGCGTGGTGGATCTCGATGCGCCCGTCAAAGACAATCTCAAAAATATTGCGCGACGGTTGGGTCGCGACGTTGAAGACCTGACGGTGATTGTGCTCGACCGTTCACGACATCAAAAATTGATTTCAGATGTACGCGAAGCCGGGGCCCGCATACGTCTGATCGGCGACGGCGATCTTTCCGCCGGCATCTCAGCAGCAGTTGCGGGCACCAACATTCACGCGCTGGTGGGCATTGGCGGCGCGCCAGAGGGAGTGCTTACGGCAGCGGCGATGAAATGCCTGAATGGTGAGATACAGGCGCGTCTGATTTTCGATCCTGAACGCCTGGGCGTTGACAAAGACAAGGTGCCACCCAGGGAACAGGTGTTGGAGCGTTTGCAATCGATGGGCATTACTGATGCAAACAAGATTTACGATACAAACGATCTGGCGCCGGGCCGGAAAATAATTTTTGCCGCCACCGGGGTCACCGATGGCGCGTTGCTGAAAGGCGTCAGGTTCTTTGGCGCCGGCAAACGAACGCATTCTGTTGTCATGACAACCGAGTCGCGACACATTCGGTTTGTAGACACGCTGCACATCGAAGGTGGGCCCGACACGGTGATTAGATTTTAGATCTGAGATTTGAGATTTCAGGTCTTTGGTTTAGGACTTTGGCCTTTGGAAAGACCGCGAGACAAACCATCGGGTGAAAACTTAAAATCGAAGACCAAAGACCAAAGACCAAAGACCAACCCAAAGACCAAAGGCCAAGACGATGTACGCTCCTCCCACTCAATACATTTCGCAGAGTGTTCCTCTTCGTCGCCCGCTGTTGATGTGGTTCATCGCGGCGGCGGGATCAGTCGCGATATTGTCGCTAATCATCGGCGCGCCAGTAGCTCTTCAGACAGGGCACCCATTTTGGGGTCTCACTATCTATCGGGCGTTCAGCTACGTTTGTCATCAAATTCCCGAGCGCTCTTTCTTCATCGCGGGACACCAATTTGCAGTCTGCTCCCGTTGCACAGGCCTGTACGCCGGCTTCACCGTCGCCACAGTCTGGTATCCACTGGTCCGCTCGCTTAGACAAACTGAAGCCCCAAAGCGCAAATGGCTTTTTCTCGGGGCGACCCCGCTTGCGATCGATTTTGCGGTTGGGTTCTTCGGAATCTGGAACAACACCCACTCCTCGCGCTTCGCCACGGGCGCACTGCTCGGTGCCGTCGCCGTTTTCTACGTGATGCCCGGTTTGATGGATTTAAGCCTTCGTGAGTGGGGAGCTAAGCGCAAAGCGTCATCTCCCATGAAGGCGAACAAGACTTCACCCGCGGAAATGTTTGCGACCGGCACTACCGCAGCGCCCAGCGACTACAGCGCGCCACATCGTCGCATCTGACGGCGCGTACTGGTGAAGTATTACGCGGCGTGGCGAGGTGGTTACAGAACCGGGAGCGGTAGCGACCGGATCCTACATTCAACTTGCAATCGATAATTTCGCTGGCAGAAAGACCTGTAGGACAAGGTTGAGTGCTTGGATCCGGTCGCATCCACCACCCCAAGCGGGCTGCCCGCTTGGGGACCCCGGTCCGCTCCCGGTTCTGTAACAAGCGCTTCCTTAGCAACGGGTGGCTGAGTTCCGGGCTGATTGCAAACTGCATAGAGTACCAGCAAACGTGGCTGCTTTTCTTACCTTCGGCAATAAGTTAAAATCCCCTTCCTTCAAAGGGGCAGGGGGTTGTCCTTTCTGTCACTGAGTGAGGTTGATGACGCGCCGTCCGGGCAGTTTCCGCACGGCGCTTTAAAGTGACCGCGCGGGAATTTCTCTTATGTTTTTGTTTTATCAGTCTTCCCCAACTCCTTTTCCGACTCCGGATCTCGCCAGGGATTTTGCCAACTTTTGTGCGGCGATTACGAAGACGAACAGCAACATGAGTTCGCTATACCAGCTCGATGGGTTTGACTGGACGATTCTGATTGCCTATTTCACCATCCTGACAGTGCTCGCCGTCTACGGTGGTTATCGCGTCCGGCAAGTGATCGATTTCTGGCGTTATCGCAAGTTCGTTCCCCAACCCCGTGGCACCTACAGCGAAGAAGACTTACCGGTCATCACGGTGCAGCTCCCGCTCTTCAACGAGATGTACGTCGTAGAAC
>JBGPYG010000030.1:0-17340 GCA_041493085.1 Pyrinomonadaceae bacterium
CTAACCTCGATCACGTCGTCTGGGACTTCACTGTGCTTTCGACAAACTCTGAACACCTTCGCGCTGAACAATCATCGCGGCAGCTTCAACCCAAGCAGCCCGGCTCGATTCGCATTGTTTGTCTCGGCGATTCGGTCACGTTTGGTTACCGCGTGCCGGTCGTGTGGCCCGATAAGCCTACTGAGTATGATCCCGAGTGGCTTCCTTTTCCGATGCTGCTCGAGAAACAGTTGCGCGGGGCCAACCCAAATCGCAACATCGAAGTGATTACGATGGCTGTACCGGGCTATACCAGTCACCAGGGACTGGCGTGGCTGCGGCGCGACATTGATCGATTAAAACCTGATCTGGTAACCGTGAGCTTTGGCTGGAACGACGCGAGCGTGAGCGACGTTCCGGATCGCGAGGCCATCAGGACAAACTGGTCTGCCGTTGGCGTGCGCTGGTTGATTGATCACAGCCAGGCATTTGCTCACGCGACGCGCTGGTTGCGAGTGAGGGAGGCAAACGAACATCAGACCAAACTTCAAGTCCCGCCTCAAACAAAGGCACGACCAGTGGCGCGCGTTTCCCAACAGGAATACTTGGACAACATGCTCGCGATCGTCGATCTCAGCCGCCAACGCGGAGCCGGCGTAGTAGTTATCGCCGCGCCTTATCGTGATCATTCTCCAGAAGCGCCCGAGGCTGATCTGATGCTGCAATACCGCCTCGCATTAGGCGCAACAATGCGACAGCGCGGCATAACTTTGCTTGAACCGCTAGAATTGACGGAAGACGCGTACCCTTCCAACGAGGGCTGGTTTGGTGAGCGCATACATCCGAATCACATGGGACACCGCTTGCTGGCTTCCGAGTTGCTGAAGTTGATCAGCTCCAATCGCATGCTCCCTGAGTTCAACATTCCCACTCTCGTACCCTAGCGTCACCTCATCAGAACCGAGAACGGTAGCGACCCGGCCCTTAAACTCAACATTGAAAACCCGCTCCATCAGAACCGCGGTAGCGACCGGCCCTTAACTCAACCACTAGCTTTTGCCCAGTGCTACGATTGCGCGTTTCGAAGCACACGACGCCAGCGGGAAAATGAGTGTTTGGCCGGTCGCTACCGCTCTCGGTTCTGATAAGCATCGAGCCGGTCGCTACAGGTGGCAGAGCTGCTGTATATTGTCGCGTGGAGTAAGAAAGAGCATGAGTCTGAAACAACAGATTATTTCCGATCTAACTTCTTCGATGAAGGCGCAGGATGCGCCGCGCACGTCCACGCTGCGAATGGTGAAGGCCGCGGTAATGAACCGCGAGATCGAGAAAGGCGGCGAGATGGATGACGAGGAGATGATGAAGTTGCTGCGCTCCCTCGTCAAACAGCGTCGCGATTCGGTTGAGCAGTATGAAAAAGGCGGACGACAGGATCTTGCCGACAAAGAAAAGACTGAGATAGACGTGATCGAAGCTTACATGCCGCAGGCAGCTTCCCGCGACGAGATCGAAGCCGCGGTGGCCGCCACCATTTCCGAAACCGGCGCCAGCACGATGAAGGATATGGGCAGAGTAATGAAAGCCGTGCAGGCTGCGCTGAGCGGCAAGAATGCCGATGGGCGAGCCGTGAGTGAGATCGTAAAGGCGAAACTAGGCAGTTGAAATTCTCTCCTGCTGGAGAAAACTTCTTGGTCTCCTTCCTGGTCGGCCCACAAGTTAAGGCGCACAAAGGCATGTCATGCGTATTCGAGCGCTGACATGCCTTTTAGATTCTCAAGCCGATCGCTCGCCGGCAATCCTGCATGAGGCAACACACAAAAAATCTACTTGTAAGCTATCGAGATCTGCGGCTTGCCGTCAGGGAAATTGGCTGTTCTGGTGAACGTTCCATTTGGCAAGGGCGCGCCGCTGCTATCCATTACGACGATCTGTTCAATCTTTCCGCCGGTATTCTTGTGGCTGTACTGCTTGGTGTTATTGTTGAACGACGATAGGCAGTTCTTATTGGCAGCGTTGACACATTCAATGGTCAGGGAGCCGCCCTTGATAATTATGTCGTCGCCCGCGGTGGGGACTGCGGGACGATTAACTAGCGCAAAGGCGCCGAGGGCCAAAACACAGATCGTCGCCAGGGCAATGATGAGGAAACGTAAGTTACGCATTTTTTTCTCCTTTTCTGGGGTGGAAGAACTATATGAGTAGGATAGACATTCTTGTCTGTCCTGTTTCAAATAATAGAAAACCGACAGGCAGGAATGCCTGTCCTACTGGGAACCGGTAAGTTGCTCAAGTTGTTTTCGGAATCGCTGGATGTCCGGGCGACTGAGGTAAGTATTGTAGTTTTCCCTGCCCCAGCGCTGCTCGAGCTTAGAAAGCATGTCTCTTGCCCGCATAGCATACTCGCGCGCTGCGCTCTTGTCGCCTAAGTTTTGGCTGGCTTGCGCCGCAATCAACAGAGCCTGCCATTCGGATGCAGGTTGGTCCAGCCGCGCGAACACTTCTTGCGCCTGTAACGCGTTGCTTGATGCTGCCTTGGAATCGCCTGCGAGCACCACGGCCTGGGCGAAGGCTAATTGCGCTCTCGCCAGTTCAGCTGGATCGTTAAGCTGCCTTGCCAGGTCTACCGCTTCGCCAGTCATTTGCTTGCCGGGTGCTCTGGCGCCGCTGTACGACTCGGACAGTCCAATTACAATCTTGGCGCCCACCGCGACATTCTTAAACTCCGTTCCCGCCTCTGCGACCACTTTCTCGGCCGCGCTTCGGGCAATCGCAAAGCTCTCCTGGCTCAGGGCGATTTCGGCAAGATCAAGCTGGACTTGAAGCGACAACCGTTTTAACTCGCCACCAGGCTTATCGGCGATTGCGGTTGCCTGGTCCAGAAGGGCTCGGCCCTCATTAAACCGTCCCCACTTGACCAGGACGTCACCGCGGCTCTCCAGGTTGTAGCCCATACTTCGTTGGATTCCCTGCGAGCTGTAGATGGAATACGCCTGATTCAAATGATCGAGGGCCTCAGTAAACTTCTCTTCACGAGCCAGGGCCGAGCCGCGCTCCGCATGCGCCAGCGCAATCAGCGATTGATCGTTGAGTTCCTGGGCAAGCCGAAAAAGTTCTTCCTGACCTTTGTCTGCCGCCGCGTAATCCCCTTTTTGCAGGTTGGCGCGAGCAAGCAGCGCCAGGCAGGAAAATGTTTCCGAGCGATAGCCGCCCTGCTCGTAAAACGCCAGCGCTGGTTCGAGGTAGCGAACGGCTTCGTCTGGATTGTCTTGCAAGCCTGCGAGTGAAACGCGCGCTCTGGCTTCATTCCGCCGGGCTTTGGATCTCTGTGCCAGCTCGAGCGCCTGGGAAAGATATTTCTCTGCCTGAGCGAGCTCGCCGCGAACAAGAAAGGAGTTGCCGAGATCTACCAGCGCCTGGGCGCTAAGATTTTCCATGCCATTCCGCTGGGCGAGGCCTACAGCTTCCTGGGCATATTCAGTTGAGCGAGATGTTTCGCCGGCATCGAAAGCGACACTACACAACTGCAACAACGTCTTAATCGTTTGCGACTTATTGTCGTTTGCTTTCGCCAGTGCCAGCGCTTGTTCCAATTGCGTCCTGGCCTCGGGAAGCTTATTTCGCTTATTAAACAGAGCCCCGCGCTGGAAGATGACTTCTGCGCGGCCTTCCAGATTCCCCAGCGCCTGATATATCGATTCCGCCTGATCAAACGACGGCAGAGCTGCGGCGAGGTCGCCCTGTTGTCCGTACAGGATCCCTAAATGCAGGTAGACTGTCGGATACTGCGAGTTTCGATTGCCGGCTTCTTTATAACTCTGTATGGCGCCTTTCACGTCATTATTTTTCTCGTATGCGCGGCCCAGATCTACTAGCACGTAAGCTTTCTCAGTATCCGACACTCGTCTGACAATCTGGTTATACAGCTCGATTGCCTTCGGAAAATCGTGGCGGACAGTAGCAGTAATTGCGTCGATGTAAAGTGAATCGAGCTCTGGTAACGCTGCTCGGTCCGCCGCGTTGACGCGCAATAGTTCGTCCTTGGCCTTGTCAATGTAGTCCAGTTCCACTAACGCTTCAGCCAAACGGGCATGGGCCAGGATATACCCGTCATCTGCCGCAATGGCCCTGTCGAGAGCCTGGCTGGCCTGATAGTAGGCGCCATCGCGCAGGGCGGTAGTGCCAATCTCGTACCAACGCTGCGCTTCGGCTGGCGGTGTATGTGGCGAGGGCCTCGCGACGCGGAGCGCAACCAGCACACCAACGATCAGAATCGCGAGCCCAATGAGAATGTAGGAAATCGGAATACGCGGGCGCTGCAGGATTTGGGAAAGGTCGTTAAGGGTGAGGCTGTGACCCGTCAGGGCTGATGGTGAGGTGCGCCTGATGAGTGTCTGCCCGGAATCTTCCTCAAGACGATCTTTAACTGAGTTGAGATCGGCAATCAGCTCCCTGGCAGACTGATAACGTTTGTTCGGCTTCTTTGCGAGCGCCTTCAGCGTAATGAAGTCGAGCTCCCGAGGCACCATACTGTTGAGCTTCGATGGGGGCTTAGGTTCGACGTGAAGCACGTTCGCCGCAATCTCGATAAAGCTGTTACCGGCAAACGGTGTTCGACCCGTGATTGCTTCATAGAGAAGCGTGCCCAGGGCAAACAGATCGCTGCGTCCGTCAACCGCGCCCCCAACGGCCTGTTCCGGCGAAAGATATGCAGGGGTTCCCAACACGACCCCGCTGCGAGTCTCCGTTGACAGAAGTGTTTGCGCTTCGGGTTCTGAACTTAATCCGCCGTGCTCCTTATTGAGCTGCTTGGCAAGTCCGAAATCGAGCACCTTAACCTGCCCGTTGTCGTCGATCATTATGTTTGAGGGCTTGATGTCGCGATGAACAACGCCGCGAGCATGGGCTTCGACCAGAGCTGTTGCTACGTCGATGACAATGGCGACGGCGCGCGGGAGCGTGAGTTCGCCCTTGTGCATCAGCTCGCTAAGCGGCCGTCCGCGGGCGAGTTCCATCACGAGAAACGGCCGACCTTGATCGGTTTCGCCATAATCAAAGAGCGTCGCGATGCCGGGGTGGCTCAACTCTGAAACGGCGCGAGCCTCCCGCAGAAACCGAGCGCGATAATCATGCGAGTCGGAGTCTAGCGAGGGAAACTTGATGGCCACTCGCCGGCCAAGATGCGTATCTTCGGCGAGATAGACTGATCCCATACCACCCTCGCCGAGGGATTCCAGGATGCGATAATGTGAAACCGTTTGCCCGATCATTGACGTGGACTGATGCACAACCAACAGTTGTGCGGTCGCCCCTGTAACGACGTAACGGCGGCAGGAACCACTAGCAGGGTAGCCATGACGAAGACCAATGCAGTTCGGGCGAAATACTACTTCAGTGCAAGAGCCTTTTCAATCATTTCGGTAAGAGGGTTCCTTCGAATGGACGTCCTGGAGTTAAGACCCTAAGTTCAGGGGCTTGCTTATCGAGGTGAAGTCTATCGAATACCCGAGCGCCGTTGGTAATTCTATGGCGCACTAAACACGGTGAAGTTGTCCCAGCGGTTAACCAGGCCGAGGCCCGAGGAGTTGTTATATAGACCGGCGCCAGTCGCTGTCGCCATTAGAGAACTGCTACCTGAGTAAACAAGGGTATCGTCGAGGTAGACCTGCAGAACACCCGCATTCGTTGTCACTACTCTTAGCGTAGTCCAGTTGGCCGGCAGCGCCGCGCTGGTTGCGAGATCAACTCGCTGACCATCCAGGTAGTAACCGACCTTGACTATCTGGCCATTTGGTGTGCCGCCGGCCTCGGTCGTATAGGCGAAGAAAAAGTTGTTGGCATCGACGACGCGAAAACTCAAACCGGTGTGAATACCTCTGCCCCACCGGCCACGCCGGCGATCAACGCGAACCTCCAGGTTTCCATTGGCGCTACCGGTTGGCACCCAGGCAACGGATGTGTCGTTGGCGAGCAGCACGGCGATGGCATTCAAAATACCGAAAGGCTGCGGGTTGGCGGCGGCTTGATTGGTTTGCCATGCCTGCGTTCCCGCTGAACCACCTTCCGTAGAACCCAGACCTCCGCGGCCCCCGAAGACATAGGTTGAGTTTGCGCGCGAGAAGGAATCAAAAACCAAGGCGCCGCTCGGTACCGCTGGCGGCGTTGGAACACTCACCGGCGAGGGAGCGGCATTGGCGGCAAAGTTTGGCGCCGAAGGATCGATGACAAACTGCGGCGTCGGACAACTACCACAATCGTCGAGGATACCCGCCGTCGTCCCGCGTACCCAGCCGCTATGACTTACGCCGTTGTATCCGCGTGAAAGATCCGCGACATTGACGCCTCCTGATCGGAAGTAGTAGCTCAACAAATTTCCTTCCAGGCCGAAAACCGTTTGCGGAGCGAACGAAGCCTCAACTCCACCAGGCAAACCCTCCCTGGGATTCGTGCCCTCGTAGCCTCGAACCTGCGCAATACGCCCGTCAAAGTTACTATGATCTGAACCGCCGATTAGCAATCTGCCTGCGCCTCCGTCTGGGCCAGGTGTTCGGCGCGGCCCGGCAAACGGCGTCTTACCTACCGGCACACCGTTGTAATAGGTGATGATATTTTGCCCGTCCCAGCCCACGGCGAAATGTGCCCACTCACCCACCGCCGGCCCCTGGTCACTGCCGAAATAATTGTCAAACTTTACCCCGTCGAAAATGTTTCCCAGCAGTTCATAGCGATTAGGCTCACTCGAATTAAAACTACCAACGCCGAACAAGAGTGCGTGCGCGCCGCCGTAACCGTCCGACAACATGTAGGTGGCCCCGGCGTTGGGGCCCGGCATCGCCCAGAACTCCCAAAAGAAATGACCGAGATTTACGCCTTCCTGCCAGAAGTTTCCGTAGTCTACGGTCTTCGGCTGGCCATCAAACTCGAGGACGTACGAAGGATTGGGAACAGGCGCGAGAGTAGCAGTGAAATCCGTGGTGTGAGCGCTGGTTAAGTTGTTGAACTCCACGCTGGCAGGAGCAAACGAGAAGTAATCCTGGGCAATTGAGGGCGTAACGGTGTAGTTGCCCGTGGCTGTTGCCGTGAGAGAGTAGCTGCCGTCGGGGGCGGTTATCGCGGCGCTACTCTCTGAACCTGTCAACGTTACTTTGATACCGATGATGCCATTGCCAGACTGATCTCGAACTGTGCCGTTGAGCGCAAGGCGCCGAAGACCGGTGAAATCCAGCGTTTGATTACTGCTCAACTCAGCAAGGCTCTGCCCTGTGAATGTGTAGGCCGTGGTTGAAGGCGGCGTCACGGTGTAGCCGTAGCCTGCTTGTAAGCCCGTAAACTGATAGTGACCTGTGTTGTCGGTCACTGTTGCGCTCTGCTCAGCGCCCGTTAGATTGGTCGCTATCCCGGATAAGCCGTTACCTTCCTGGTCGCTTAGCTTGCCGCTAATTGTGAAGGTCTGTCGCGTGCCGACAAAGAAGTAGCTAATCTTGTCGTAGTCGAGGTCGGTTATAGTTGCGTTGACAGGGAAAAAGTCGTAGTAGCGAAACGAAGGAGTGATTGTGTAGTTACCCTTAGCCGGTAAGCTAATCGAGAAATTGCCATGTGCATCAGTCCTTGTCGACGCTGCTTGCGAGCCGCTTATCGCGACCTCCAGATCAACTGCTGGGTAGGGGCCTAGCTGCACCCTACCGGCGACTGTGTAATAACGCAAGGTGCCGGCCAAGTCAGCGAGTACATTCCCACTTAGATTACTGACGTCCTGGGCCGTGAAGTTGTAGTAAGGCGACTCCACCGTCAGCGTATAGTTACCGCCGGCCGATAATCCCCCAAACCAATAGTAGCCGGCGCTGTCACTCAATACTGCGGCAAACTGAGGACCATTCAAGACCACCCGCGCCCCGCCTATTCCACTACCCGATGGATCAGTCAACCGTCCGCGGATTGAGTAGGTGCGCAAACCTCGGAAGTCCAGTACACGATTGCCGGTAAGCCTCTCTATGCTCTGCGGATAGAAAGAGAAGAGAGTGGTAATAGATGGCGTTACGGTGAAGCTGTATCCGGGATGAGCATCGGCAAAAGAGAAACTGCCGCCGTTGCTGGTAGTAGTTGTTCTCATAGAGCCATCGGTTACACTTGCGAGCGTCACCTCAACTCCATCGAGTGCCTGATTGTTATCGTCTCGAACCTGACCACTGATTGTGTAGGGCGGGGCAGGTGTGGGAAGTGCACCGAGATCGTCCGCCGGACCGCCACCAACGTGGCCGACACCGATGCGCACGCGGTTGCTGATGACACCGCGATAGGAAACACTGACGAGCACGTCGCCTACGTCAACCAGATCGTCGTTCAACTTGAAAACTACCGCGCTCAGCCATTCATAGGAAGGCACTGGCCGGATCGATTCAACTGTCAGCGAATAGTGTCTCTGAGCCGCATCTTCCGCGTCCGCTGAAACCACTGACAAATCCTCGCCGGCCTGCAATGCCAGATTCATTGCGAAAACCATGACGCGAGTGCGCTGGTCCGATCTTCCGGCGTAAGGCGAATAAATTGCAAATGGCTCAGTCGTGAAGTCAATAGACTCCATGGCAATGGCGCGCGTTGAGGTCGCCTGGCTGATCAGGATGGGCGGATTGATCGGGACAACAGCGGCGGCGCTTCGCGGCAGCACGACAATTACGCAGATACCGATCCAGACAAGGAGATAAGCCGGCCACCGGCTACCTGCGCCGGCATTGGTGGTTCCTGGTCGACCTTCGCCGATGGAGGTAGGGATGCGATGATGTGAAACTGTTTTGTCCATCGTGGCCTGGGCTGAACCACAACCAACTGCTCCGACTGCAAGGCTGAGGAAACGACCGCAAGAGCTTGAGAGAAGACTAAACGAAGTACGCGCGAATACTACGTCAACGCCACAGTCTTATCAATGCTCTTGGAAGGTTGGTAGTGTCCTGGTTTGAACTAATCTCTGTGGGTCCTCCGTGTTCTCTGTGACTCTGTGGTGAATCTTTATTAGCGATTGTTCACCACAGAGGCACAGAGAACACGGAGGTTACACAGAGAAAACTGAAATTAGGACACTTACCGGAAGGTTGGAGGGCATTTTTTCCAGCGGCCAAGGTTCGACAAGGCCCAGACTGTCCTCTGAGGAATAAGCCGTCACTGTTAAGCTAACCCGCTAACCTGGAACAGCTATGAAAAGTAATACCTACCGAAGCTGGGCAATCTTTTTTGCGCGAGAAGTGCTCGGTCTTATCTTCTTCATGGCCGGCGTCTATAAGGTCTTTCAGTTGGGACCGCTCAATCATGCGCGCAAATACTTCCTTCCTTTTGCCGACACTTTTCTCCCGGTATGGTCGCTATGGGCAACAGGCGTCACAGTCCCCTTTGTCGAACTGATCGCCGGCGCGCTACTGATTATCGGTTTGCGGGTACGCGAAGCACTTATCGCGCTCGGCTTCGTCCTCGTAGTCGTAACCTTTGGTCACCTTTTGCGAGAACCGCTCTATCCTTTCCATGAACACGTGATTCCCCGACTGGCCCTGCTGCTTTTTGTCTTCATGCTTCCGGCCGAAGACGATCGCTTCTCTCTTGACCGGCTCATAACTCGCCGGCGAGAAAAGGCGTAGTGCGTTGGTGGCGCTGCAAGGCAGCCGCTCTGTTTGCCTAAGCCACGTTTGCCTGATTTAACGGGCCTGCGAGTTGCGATTTCTCAGTCGAAACGCAGCTTTCCTGTCCGGTTGCTTCTACCCTGCCCTTTCCGTATAATTCACGGCTTGCTCGAAGCGCGGCGGTATCGTCCGGTGGGTTCGCGCCCACTTTTTCTTTTGGGCGAGGGGTTTTTCGGAGGTGGCGTCGGAGGGGAACAATGGGCGCGGGTTCGATTGCAGAGCGTGTGCAGGCGATTGCGGAAAGAGTAGCAATCGACCACGGACTGGAGCTGGTACACGCCGAGGTCGCCGGGCCTGATAACAAGCCGATCGTTCGCATCTTTATTGACAAGCCAAACGGCGTAACTCACAAGGATTGTTCGGAAGTGAGTCTGCACGTTGGCACTGTCCTCGACGTCGAGGATTTCATTCATGCTTCCTACACGCTGGAAGTATCTTCGCCGGGTATTGAGCGAGGCCTTTACAAGCAAGCGGACTATGAGCGCTTTGCCGGAAGGCTTGCCAAACTGAAGAGCCGCAACCCAATCAACGGCCAGCGCAACTTTCGCGGCCGGCTACTGGGAATAGACGGCGACGAAGTTCTGATTGAAGACCGTACGAGCGGGCGCGTGAGAGTTGACTTTAACTCGATCGCGAAAGCTAATTTGGAATTAGAAGTCGAGAAAGAGTTTCATCGCACCCAAGATGGTTAGCCGAAGCCTTCGCGTTTTCGGAAAATGGGTTAGTACAACTGAATAACAATTGAATAGGCTCAACGACGCCCAGTTAGCTATAGCGTCGAGCCAACCGGAGAAATAAAAGTTTCATGAGTTCATCCATCGCACAAAACATCGAAGCGCTCTGCCAGGAGCAGGGGATCGAGCGAGATCTCGTAATCGACGCCATGAAGGAAGCTGTTCGCGCGGCGGCCAAGAAACAGTTTCGCTCCGGTGAGGACATCCAGGTCGATTGGAATCCCGACACGGGCATTGAGCTCTCGGCGACAAAAGTGGTGGTCGATGAAGTTGCCAACGCGGCGACAGAGTTATCGATAGAAGAGGCTCGCGAGCTGGCGGGTGAAGAGGTTGAACTGGGCGACGCTTTGTTGCTGCCCTTACCGATGGAAGAACTGGGTCGCATAGCTGCCCAAACCGCAAAACAGATCCTGTTTCAAAAAGTTCGTGACGCGGTTCGCAGTAACGTCTACGAACAATACATCGACAAGGTTGGTGACCTCGTTAATGGTTATGTGAAGCGATTCGAGCGCGGCAATATCATTGTTGACCTCGGGAACCTCGAAGCCATCCTGCCCCGTTCACAGCAATCTCGCGGAGAACAGTGGAACCAGGGCGAAAGAATTCGCGTCGTAATCAACAACGTCTCGAAAGAATCAAAGGGCCCGCAGGTTGAAGTCTCGCGAACTTCCCCGGAGCTGCTGCTGCGGTTGTTTGAAATGGAAGTGCCGGAAATTTACGACGGCACCGTGGTCATTAAGTCTGCCGTACGTGAGCCGGGCGAGCGCGCGAAGATTGCCGTGACTTCAAACGAGCGCGACGTTGACCCCGTCGGTGCCTGCGTCGGCATGAAGGGTTCTCGCGTGCAGGCCATCATCCGCGAACTGCGCGGCGAGAAGATCGACATCATTGAATGGTCCGACGAGCCATCGGTTTTTGCAGCTAATGCGCTTTCACCCGCCAAAGTTAACAAGGTTCGCATCACTGACATCGACAATCGGCAGATGGAAGTAATCGTCAACGAGGATCAGCTTTCGCTCGCCATCGGTAAGCGCGGCCAGAACGTGCGGCTCGCCACCAAGCTGGTTGGTTGGAACATCGACATTCGCAGCGAAGAGGAGATCAAACGCGAAGTTACGGAACAGATGGGTGCACTGATCGCTTCAGGCGCGTCGGTGCCATTGTCGGTAATCGAAGGTGTAACGGTCCAGCAAACTGATGCCTTGGCGGAACACGGCATCAATGACATCGACGCGCTTACGCAAACTTCGGTTGACGATTTGGTTGAGTTTCTCGATCTGAGCCTCGACGAAGCCGAAGTGATTCTCGGTGCCGCTAAAGCCGTGGTCGCCCTGCGCGACAAGACGTTGCAGGGAGAAGAAACCGATACCGGCGAGGTCGAAGCCGGGGGCGAAATTGAAGCTGGCGCGGAATCTCAGGGCGAAACCGACAGCAGTGAAACTGAGGCAGCAGTCACTGCTGGTGAGACTGAATCCGCTGACGACCCTACAGCCAAAGGTTATGACGAAGCAGTAGAAACCGGCGTGCCCTTTGGCGCTGAGCCGGAAATACTGGCGAAGGAGTCGGCCGATCAGGTTGCTCTTACCGAAGCCGAGGCCTTTACCGAAGATGAGCTTCTCCTCCAGGAAGCAGGCCGCGATTTGCGTCCTGACACGATAGTCCCTGCGCCAGACATTACGTCAGCGGAGGCTGCTGCCATTGAAAGCGTTGAGAAGTTGGCCGGCGACGAAGACCTCGCTTTCGCAGAAGCAACCGGCGAACCATCTGAAGCAGCACAAACATCTGCTCCCGCAGTTCTAGAAGATGCTGCATCAGGCGAGAGCACTGACGAAGAGAAGCGGGATGCTTCCCCAGATGCGGCAAATTAGAATCAGCACAAACGCCGGTTGGGCCGGCGGTTTGCGTTGCTCGCTCCCCTACCACTCGTACGCGTTGCGCTTCTGACGCACGCTTCAAGTGGTTAAGAGCAAGTTCTTTAAACCACTTGAAGAAGCCAGACGCAACGATTTATGAGCGTCTGAAAAGGAGTGCATGACCGTTTCCTCTAAGATCCGTATTTACGATCTCGCCAAAGAACTAAAGCTTGACACCAAGCGGCTCATTGAAGAGGTGCGACGCGAAGGTGTAGACGTCAACGTCCCTTCCAACTCCGTCTCGAAGGAGTTGGCTGAGAAGATTCGCAACAAATACTTCCCTAAGAAAGAGACTACCGTCAAGCGAGGCGTACGCGTCGTCAAGCGAGCGGAGCGGGCGGTGGACGAAGCGCCGGCGTTGGAAGCCGCCGAAGCTGCCGTCGACCATGCGCCTGAAGCCCCTGGAGTGGACATCGTCGTCGCCGAGAGTCCGCAGCCTGTAGCGCTTCCCTCTACGGCTCCTGAAGCAGCCAAGCCGGCTACAACCGCGAAATTGCTGAGGAAGCTGCCTCCCGCTGCGCGGGCAGTACAACCGGTCGCCGACACGGGTGCGCCGGTGGCACCCATCGTCGACGCAGGTGAAATTGCAGACACGAATGGCAGCTTTACGGAGCCCGCAGAGTCTGAGTCAAACGCGTCCCCTGCGGCATCTTCGGTCGCCCCAACAGCGCTGCCGCCCGCACGTCAAGTCAGAGTCATGCGCCCTACTGTGGCAGCGCTAAACGCAGGCATTCGCCCTGGCGAACGCGCTCCATCTCCGGTAGTGCCACCTTCTATAACTCCGCGCGAGCGGGCCGAGCGTGGAACACGAGTCAGGGAACGGACGCCGCTGGCAAAAACTGAGCGGTTGGGCACACCTGGCGAAACATTAACTCCGCAGACCACCTACATCCCACCGCCTGATGCGGGCCGCCGCCGCTCGCGCCGCACGCCGACGCGTGGCGGTCGCAAGATGGACGGTAAAGGCGGACGCTTCGACAAGGGCGACTTCATTCCTCCTCCCAGAGCTTTGTCTCTCGAAGATCGCATCGCGGGCCGCATGGAAGCTCCGGCGATTCCGGGAGAACTCAAGCCCGTGCGCATCATCGAAGGTTCGACGGTGAAGGAGTTTGCGGAGAAGTTGGGAATCAAACCCAAGGATGTCGTGACCCTGCTGCTGCAACGCGGTGTCTTCGCCACGATCAATCAACCTCTCAACGACGACGTTGCGGTAGATCTCGGCAAGCGTTTTGGCTACGACGTGACGTTCGTTCCTTTTGAGGAAATGGTAGCCGAAGAGGAATTTGAAGAACTGATCGCCACCGATGCAGACGACGTTGAATTGCCACGCGCTCCGGTCGTGACGGTCATGGGCCACGTCGATCACGGCAAGACTTCCCTGCTCGACGCGATCCGCACTACGGAAGTAGCAGCGGGCGAGGCTGGCGGAATAACGCAGCACATCGGCGCCTACAGCGTACAGGTTCCGAATCCGGATCATTCGGGGGAAACGCGCCGGGTAGTTTTCCTCGACACGCCCGGTCATGAGGCCTTCACGCTCATGCGCGCGCGTGGCGCGAAAGCCACTGACGTGGTGGTGTTGGTGGTGGCCGCGGACGACGGCGTTATGCCGCAAACAATTGAAGCGATTGAACACTCGCGCGCGGCCGGTGTGCCCATCGTTGTCGCCATCAACAAGATCGACAAGCCGGATGCGAACCCCGATCGTGTCAGGCAGGAACTGGCCAAGCAGGGGCTCAATCCGGTTGAGTGGGGCGGAGATACTGAAATGGTCCAGGTCTCAGCCAAGAAACGCGAAAACCTCGAAACACTGCTCGAAACCATCCTGCTTACTTCAGACATTCTTAACTTGCGCGCCAGCCCCACTCGTCGGGCGTCAGGCGTCGTACTGGAAGCGAAACTGGATCGTGGCCGCGGCGCTGTGGCCACCGTGCTCGTCCAACAGGGAACGTTGCACGTTCATGAGCCTTTCATCGTCGGTCAGATTTTTGGCCGCGTGCGCGCAATGTTCAACGACAAGGGCGAGGCGATTACAGAGGCCCCGCCGGCTACACCGGTTGAAGTACTCGGACTACAAGGTGTGCCCCAGGCGGGTGAAAGCTTTCAGGTGGTTGCCGACATCGCTCGCGCTCAGCAGATATCCGGTCACCGAACAATGTTGAATCGGCAGGCTACTCTCCTGCAAACCACCAAGCGCGGCATTGAAGCTCTGGGCGAAAGCGAAGTTAAGGAACTGCTCGTCGTTATCAAAGCCGACGTGCAGGGCTCAGTCGAAGTTCTCAAGTCCACCTTGCAGAAACTTTCCACCGACCGCGTGAAGGTCAAAGTCATCCGTTCGGGCGTGGGCGCGATTACGGAATCAGATGTACTGCTCGCGTCAGCTACCCAGGCGGGCTCAGCAGTTTCGGCTGTGGTCGTAATCGGCTTCAACGTGCGACCGGGCTCGCGGGCCGCCGACCTGGCGAAACAGGAAAGCGTCGATATTCGCCTGCACTCGATCATTTACAAAGTTGAAGAAGAAATTCGCGCGGCCATGATCGGCATGCTCGAGGCAATTGAGAAAGAACGGATCATCGGCAAGGCCGACGTGCGCGAAGTCTTTCGTGTCCCCAAGGCCGGAGTGGTTGGCGGCTCGATGGTGGTCGACGGCAACATTCGGCGTAATGCCCGCGCGCGTTTAATTCGCGATGGCGTTGTTAGCTGGGAAGGGAACATCGCCTCGTTGCGTCGCTTCAAGGACGACGTGTCGGAAGTGCGCGAAGGTTTTGAATGTGGCATCGGTCTGGAAAACTTCAATGACCTTAAGGTCGGCGATCAAATCGAGGCCTACATCGTAGAAAAGGTCGCCGCCACTGAACTCTAGTTTCGGGTTCAGGGTTTCGGGTTTCGAGTTAAATTCGAACGCGAAACTTCGAACTCGAAACTCGAAACCGAATTAGCCATGCGTCGCCCAGAGAGAGTTGCAGACATTATTCGTGAGGAGATTTCCCAGATTGTCGGGTACGAACTGGAAGACCCGCGGCTTACGATGGTAAGCGTGACTGACGTGCGCCTTTCTGACAATCGCCGTGACGCACAGGTCTTTGTAACTGTTGCAGGAGATGAAGAGGAACACCGGCTCGCGCTTAGCGCCCTGCGTCATGCTGCTCCTTACGTCCGGAAACAACTCAGTCTCTCGCTCAACCTTCCGCGCACCCCAGAGATTCATTTCGTCAGGGACACAGTCGAAGAAAAGGGCGAGCGGGTGGACAAGCTACTGCAGGAAATTGGACAGGAACGGAAAGAAGGAAGGGTGAACGATGAATGATGAACATTGAATGATGATTGCTCTTGCTTCATCGTTCGGTGTTCCGCGTTCATCATTCTGTTAACAATGCTTAGTCAAGTAGTTGAGTTGATAGAAAACAAGCGAAGGTTTGCAATCACCTCCCACCTTCGCCCTGACGGCGACAGTTTGGGTTCGTCCCTTGGTCTTTACTGGTTGCTACGGGCGCTGGACAAAGACGTGGAAGTTATCATGCGGGACCCGGTGCCTCACGCTTATCAGAAGTTGCCGGGCGCTAAAGACGTAAGAGTCACCCCCGCCGCTGCTGATTCATACGACGGTGTATTCGTTATCGAATGTTCCGACATCGCGCGTCCTGGTTTGCAGGACCTTGAAAAGCAATTCGTCGTAAACATCGACCACCACGCAACCACCGCTCTCTTTGGCAAGATCAACTGGATCGATTCGACGGCCTCTGCTTGCGGCGAGATGATCTACAACCTCGCAAAAGCGCTGGGCGTCCGGGTAACGAAAGAAGTCGCGGAGTGTTGTTACACCGCCCTGATCACAGACACCGGCTCATTTCATTACTCCAACACGACCGAACGGACCTTCAAAGTCGCTTCCGAGCTTTTGCGCACCGGAGTGAAGCCGGCCAAGACGGCTGAGGCTGTCTTCGCCAGTTATCCCTGGAGCAGAATTCAGTTGATGGGCGCGGTGCTTTCAACGGCGCGGCGCGACTCAACCGGCCACGTGGCATTGCTGCGCCACAGTCTGGAGATGCAACACCTTGCCGAAGCTTCTGATGAAGACGCTGATGGTTTTGTTAACTATCCGCTGACCGTAGGCGAGGTTGAGGCCGTCGCGATGCTTAAGGAATGCGAGCTGGGCGTCTACCGCACCAGCCTGCGATCCAAGGGCGAGGTGAACGTCGCGAAGGTGGCGGAGAAGTTTGGCGGCGGCGGACACCGAAACGCAGCCGGCTGCACGCTGCGCGGCACCTGGGAAGAGGCCGAGGAAAAGATCATCGCACTCTTGCAGGATGCAGTGGAACGCGCAAACGGATCGGCTGACATCACCGAAGACGCGCTCAAAGAATAGAGGTCAGAGGTCAGCGGTCAGAGGTCAGCGGTCAGGGGTCAGAGGTCAGAAATGATAAGTTGACAACAGCGTGACTACTGGAGAAAGAGCTCACACTACTGAGCGCTGACCTCTGACCGCTGACCTCTGACCGCTGACTTCTGACTTCTCTTCCCTAATGTCTTCCAAAGAAAAAAAATACAAGTGGCGTCGCGAGGATTACCAGGAAAAGACGCGCGGGCTGCTCATAGTTCACACCGGCAACGGCAAGGGTAAAACTACCTGCGCCCTGGGACTGATGATGCGCGCCGCGGGACGCGGGCTGAAATGTTGCATGATTCAATTTATGAAGTCGCGCCACGATCGCTACGGCGAGCACGAGTCGGCGGAGAAACTAGGCATCGAAGTGCACACGATGGGTGATGGCTTTACCTGGGACACGAAGAACCCGGAACAGGATCGCGCCACTGCTCGCGAGACCTGGAAGCTTTGCGTCGAGAAGCTGCGCAGTGGAGATTACGACCTGCTGGTCTTCGATGAGCTGGTTTACGTGCTGAGTTATGAGTTGTTGCCGCTCGATGAAGTCCTGGAAGAGTTTCGCAGCATTCGCGCCGCCCAGCCCGCCCTGCATATCGTCGTAACCGGCCGCGACGCCCCTGCGGCATTGATCAAAGCCGCCGACCTGGTCACGGAAATGACCGAGATAA
>JBGPYG010000029.1:0-17764 GCA_041493085.1 Pyrinomonadaceae bacterium
AAGGGCATTTAAGGGAATACCTGGTTATTTAGCGGGCGCTGGCCTGCTCCTTCCACCGTTGACCGTTCACGCCCATCACGAGCAGCCAAAGGGTCAGCACTCCCTCACCGAGGAGTCCGGGGATGAAATTGTAGGGAGCCAGATAGTTTGCGAGCGGAGGTGACAGAAAGGTGAGCCAACCCAAACCGGCAAACGCCATCAGCGCACCCAGAATTCGAGGCAGGAAGGTCGACCTGAAAATGAGGTAGCCGATCAGAAGGCAATAGAATCCGAAAAATACCAGGGGACTGATGTGCGAAAGAGCGAGAAGAAAGAGGCTAAGAGGCCCAATGATGATTCCCACGAGGCTGATGAACGCCGCGAGCAAAGAGAGGCTCCTGTTCACCGGCTTAAATATTCCATAGAAGAGCAGCGTCACAGCGATATAGCACGCGCCCGCGATGAGGCCGGCTGCGGAACCCAACCTGCCGCGAACGAAGAGGGCGAGTCCTCCCGTCAGGAAGACGAGCAGATAAAAAACGCCGGCAATTCTGGCCTTGAACAGTGGCGATGCTTCTGCAATCCATTGCGTCATTTCACTTGCGCTCATATTCGTTCCTCCCTATGCGAGCGATTGAATCAAGCGTTCATGCGAATCAGATCGTTCCACGCCGGCAACCTTGGCCTTGAAACGCGGCGACGCGTGATTGTCCAACTTAATTCGCCTCTCACCGCTGCGACGAGAGGTTAGGCGGCGGCCGGTGCTCGACGGCTTGCTTTATCGGGCTCGGCTATCTCAGACGTCCGTATTCCCTTAAGCAGAAGCCAGAAGCCCATTGTTAATTCGAAGAAAAAGATAGGCCCGCCGTAATACTCTATTGTGACTATCTTCGCGACCTCGGGAAAAATGATGAAAGCGAAAGCACATACACCCACCCACAAGGACGCAAACACTCCCCAGGCAGCCAATGCTTTCGGGATATAGCCTGACTTAAACCACAAATAGCAAAACACTGGGGATCCAAATCCAAAAAACAGCAAGCCAACGTTATACACGTCGCCATGCGCGCCAATCGATAGCCTCGCCAATGCCTGCAATCGATCAGCTTCAAATACTCGCAAGTAATCAGCACCGCTCAAGACTCGCAGAACTGCAAAGTCGTTGAGCGCAACAACGACAAGAATTGTCGTCTCTATCAGCCTGAAGAATGCGGCGAGCAAGGCGAGGTTTTGATTTACCCGCTTGAGCACCACGTAAAGAGCTGTGATTAGTACTACATCAACTGCGAAGACAATCAGATTGCTGGCGATGCCCAGACGAAAGAGTCGTTCGTGCGCCATGATATTCCGCGCGGTTTCCGCAGCGTTGTTGTAGACAATGAGCTGGGCGGGGACATAAAACTCAGCAAAGATTGCGGGCAATATGGCGAAGAGGTAGGTAAATCCCACGACTCGTGCAGCTTTGCGTTGTGACTCGTCGATGCTGCTGATTGTCATTTCATTCGTCCTAATGTAGATGTTTTCTCAGAAAGTGCTGAAGCATCGGGCGCGTTCCTCGTCTTCATTGCATTGCCATGAGGGGCAGGCGACCAGTCTCCATCTAACGGCACACAGAATGTGCACTCCCGATATCGTCACAGTCTCGGCCGATCAATTCTAAATTTCAGTTGACGCTCCGCTAACCCGCACCACGCTGCCACTATCGCGCTCTGCGGCATTTGGTTCTTCTACGAACGAACCCAAGAGAGAGTTTCCCATCTGTTTCCAATCCTGGATCTGAGCTGGCAGTTGTCGATGGGTGTTCAAGACCTAAGCGCCGCAGTGATACACGGGGAATCCATACACGCCGCCAGGTAACAGATCTGGTTCGCCTGATTCAAGAGAAAGATGAAAGCGATATGTGGTAATTGCTGGGAATGGACTTTTGGGGTAGAAACAGCGTTTTCCCCATAAAGGGCTTCGGAAACCGACTTATCAGGCAAAGCCCATTCACCGACATTGTCGCAGAACCAGGGCAGGAGCTTGCAGGAGACTTTGCTATTGACACGAATTCGGCCTCGGAGTAGAGTCCGACGCGTTGGCTCCCCTCATCGATTGTTCGCGAGGCGGCTCATCTCAATTCCGGTCCCGACGCCAAAGCCTCCTAGAGTTGGTCCTGAGTTTTCCCCATCAGGCTGATCCTTCTAGGCCACCGGACTAAAATGAAAAAAAAAGCAGTCGCTCGCGCCATCGCGTTCCGGAAAATCGCGCCTCTCAGGTTAAGGAGCGTTGTCATGAGATACTACCCAAACATTACACGCAATTCATTGCGACAAACTACCGCAGCCGCTCTACTGATCGTCTTTCTCATAGTCTCGGTGTCGCTTACGCCACGTGCCGATGCCGCTCTCAATTCAACTCCTACCAGCGCTTCAGCAACGCGTCGTGAGACATTAGTAAACAGAATTGAAGGCTTGCTTAAGCGGTTTCGCAACAAGAATGCCGGTGTCGCCGAGGCAATTACCGAACGGCGAACACCGAGCGAGATCAACGTTCACAGTGACAAATTTCGGTTGGCGGTGGGTAAGCAACAGCAGCTTACGGCGCTTGCGGTCGACCTTAATGGCGCGACCATTGACGGGCTTGGCTTCACCTGGTCGAGCAATAATCCGGGGGTAGCTGAAATCAGTCAGAGTGGCATCGTTAAGGCGCTGGCGACCGGTGAGGTTGAACTTACAGCCTCAACCGGCGAGATCCAAGGCTCTGTGCGGCTCAGAATCCTCTCCTCAGTGCAAGAAGAGACGACCTCGGCTCCGCGTTCTGTGCTTCGTTCGATACCTGAACATTCAGCTCGGTTGAAAGCGAAAGAGCTTGGTCGAGCGCAGGTCTCGCCCTCGGGTTTTATCAAAACCTCCTTTTCCGGTAACCGAATGGCGGCGTACCCGGTTACGGCTCTTCCTCTCTGCAACGGAGGAGACTGCACTCCTCCAGCGCCGAATAGCCAAACGGCGCCGCAGAGCAACGTCGGCAAACCACTCAACGCACCACAGACGCTCACGACGGAAAGCGAAGCGACTATCTACCCGGGCAGTTCAAACTTCAACAAGACGTTTCCTATTGCGAGCTTGACGGGCCGTGGCGAAAACGGTGTGGTTATGGCTGCGTATTACAACAGCCAGCCGTGGGTTTACGAATCCGGTACAGGTAAATACTCCTACAACACGAACTGGGATTGGCCGGGACCAGGCTTCAACATCAACTTCGGCAAACTAAACTGGCAAACGGTTGGCGGCACGACTCAATATCTGCTGATCACACCCGATGGTACCCGGCACACCCTGGTTTCGACTGGAACAACCGGCAAACTGCAGACGAATGACGGCACTTTTATTCTAGTCTCGACGCCGGAGATCGGGCCGAGTTACATCGCCCATTTTCCCGACGGCACTGTTATCACTTACGACGTCGCCGGTTCCAGTAACTACCAGTATGCTTCGCGAGTGCAGGATCGCAATGGGAATTTCTCGACCATTACCTACACTTCGACGATTCCACAGATCAACTACGTTACCGATGATCAAGGGCGCCAGATTCAATTCTTTTATGACGGAAGCAACAATTTGACTTCGATTACTGCGCCTGATTTTGGCGGCGGGCGGCGAACGATCGTGCAGTTTAGCTACACGACGATCTCGGTTACTTCAAGTTTCTCAAACGCGGTGACAGTAATTCTTAATGGTTCGTCGAACGGCAACTTCACGGTGCCTTCCCGGCTGTACTATCCGTCGACGGGAACAGGATACCTGCTTACGTATGGCGCCTACGGGATGGTGAAACACCTCAGCCAACGCGTAAACATGACAGCTTCCACGGACGGCACTGAAGCCGCCTGGTCCGATTACAACTACCCTTCAAGCGGACCCCTATCAGACGTGCCACGTTTCACTCAACGGCAAGAGTGGTGGAGTGGGGCCGATGTGACTGTGCCGGTTACATACACTTACGCAAACACTACCGAGGGTGCCTACAATGTGTACAGCGTCACAGATCCAGTTGGTCGCGTTTCGGTGCAGAAGAGTGGCACCAGCGGAGCGTCGAATGGGCTGCTGACAATTACCGAAGTTCAGTATCCCGCTGGGACAGCACTCTCTAGAGTCACCAATACCTGGGGTTCCGATGTAGGTGGAGGAGGGCCGCAACTGACCCGAACCGACTACACTGACATTCCTGCCAGTCTCACTTGGCACAAAGAGTACAGCTATCCAGGTGGGTCAACATACAACAACCCAACCGAAGCGCGTGAGTATGGTTTTGCAGGCGAGCTCCTACGCCGCTCAGCCCTCACCTACGTGACGAACACGAATTATATAAATCCGCCGGTGGGCAAGCCGCGCTTGTTGCATCTCGTTAGCGCACAAACAATTTATGATCAAACTAGCGCGGTAGTGGCTCGCACCGAGTTAGACTACGACACTTACAATTACTATTACAGCGGATTGACCACTCGCAGCGAAGCGGGGTCGGTAACGGGTCACGACGACGCGAACTTTGGGACCAGCTTTCTTTATCGGGGCAATCGAACCGCGGTGCGACGGTTTCCTAATTATGCGGTTCAACCGACAAACTCGATCCAACAACAAACGAACTACGACATTTTGGGTAATCTGGTCGTGGCCCAGTTGTCCTGCTGCCAGCAAAAGCTATTCACGTATGTAGGAGGAACCGGCACCAATCATTTTGCAGCTCCGAGCAGCATTCAGTCAGGTACAAGCCCGACGCTGACAGAATCTTACACTTACGATGCGAGCACCAGCCTGCTTAAGTCCTATACGGACCAAAACCAGCGCATAACGAATTATGATTATTTCCTTGGAACCCTTTCACCCAAGAAAGTGACGCTGCCGACGCAAGCTCGTCAGGATTTCACTTACGATTACGTCAACCTGTCCAGGACTGTAACCGCTTATGACAACCTGTCAATTCAAGTAGGGCAGCAGCAGACTTTCTTCAACGGCGTAGGGCAAATGAAAACGGTGAAGCGTTGGGCAGGCGGGACAAGCTTTGACCGGGCAGATCAGCAGTATGATGCTGTTGGACGTTTAAGTGCGCAAACCAACCCCTACCGCGATCAATCGGAGACGCAACGCTGGAACTACTTCACTTATGATGCCCTTGACCGCACGACGCAAGTGACTCTGCCTGATAACCAGCAGATTCAAACCGCTTACAGCGGGCAATACAGCAAAGTTACCGATCAGGTTGGCCGGCAAAGAATCAGTCAGGCCGATGCGCTGGGTCGGTTATCGCAAGTGATCGAGGTTGCCGCCGCCACAACGGATTATTTTGGCTACAGCAGCTTTACTCCGGTGCCGGCGTGGGGCACGCTTTACGGCTATTCTACGAGCTACAGCTATGACGCGCTGAACAACCTGACGAAAGAGCAGCAGGGTTCGCGGACACGGCTCTTTGTTTATGATGGACTGAACCGAACGCTCTACGAGAAGGAGCCCGAGCAGGGCGCCACGATCGCTTACAACGGGCAAAATTATTCCGTCAAGTATGAGTGGGATGCCAATAACCCCGACAACCTCAGGCGCAAGACTGACTCGCGCGGAGCGGTTACCAATTATTTCTACGATGGTTTGAACCGGCTGGTAGCGCAGAGCTACAGTGGTTCACCAACCGCGAATAGCCTCTACTATTTCTGGGACGGCACAACCAGCTTGACAGTCCCCGCCGATGCTTATGGCGGTCCCTTCTACAAGAGCATTACCTTTCCCTGGGGCATCGATTCAACCAACGCAAGTGGCCGGATCAGCGCCAGCGTGAATGACACGAATACCGCTGGTGATTACTACAAGTATGGCCCTGATGGCGAGGTGCTCACTCAGGTAGAGCGCGTTTCTGGAAACGATTTCACAACGCAAGCTAGCTATAACAGTCTCTTGCAGACGAAGTCTTTGCAGTATCCATCGGGACGTCAGCTCGATTACAGTTACGACGCTCTGCTCAGAACCTCGGCTATCACAGATCATTATTCTCAGATCAATTATCTCTCCAACGTTTCCCACGGCAGTGCCGGGCAACTCACTAGTCTCAATATGGGAGATGGGACGACCGAGAGTTTTGGTTACGATCAGAACCGGCTGCAACTAACCAGTCAGCAGGTGACCAAAGGTGGGAATACTCTGCTGAACCTGAGCTATAACTACTCAGCGACGGCCGGACAGCATGGCGCCGGCACAACCTCCGGCAACACTGGGCAATTGATAGCTATGACCGACAGCACATCAGGCAGCACGGGTACCAGCATGAATTACACTTACGACCTGATGGGCAGAATGAAGACTGCGCAGGCAGCGGCGGGCTGGAGTGTTAGTGAAACTTACGACCGGTATGGCAACCGCTGGCAGCAGAGTCCAGTGGGGACTGTTAATTCTCCCCCCACGTCCGGCAGTGGTTCAGTCACGATCAGCGGCAGTATCCGCACTCACAAAGTGTTTTATCCGGGTGAGGGTTGGGTCTGGGTTACTGACTACGGCACAATAACCATCACCGTCAATGGCTATACGGCCACGGCCTACTATGGTGGGGGCAGCACAAGCTCGAGCCTTGCTTCGGCTTTGGCCGCCTCACTTAACAATGCAGCGTCGCCGGTAACTGCCAGCGTCTCCGGTGCAACTGTTACCCTCACGGCGAAAGACGTCGGGGTGGCCGCCAATTATTCTCTATCGGCAAGTTCGCTAACTGACCCCGACAGTACCTTCACTGGCACATCGTTTCCGGCCACGCCCTCGGGCAGTACATTGACTGGCGGCAGCAACGGTAGTCTTGGCAGCGGCGGCAGTGGGCCAACCGCGAGTTTTGGTTTCGACGCGAGTAATCACATCAACAATACTGGTTATGCCTACGACAATGCGGGCAATCTGACCAACGACGGCGCTTATAGTCATGTCTATGATGCCGAGAATCGCATGACTCAGGCTGGGACCGCGACCTACACGTACAATGCTAGCCGCCAACGAATCAGTCGATCGTACGCAGGGGGAACGACTTACTACGTGAACAACAGTGGCCTCATGCTTTCTGAGAAGCAACCTGACAACAGTTGGCGTGATTTTATCTATTTCGAATCACAGATGATTGCCGAAGCTACCAGCAGCGATGCGGTCTACCATCACAAAGACAGAGTCTCGACGAGATTGCTGTCCAATGCTTCCGGCACTGTCAATGTGCGGCAACAGACCGCGCCGTTCGGCGAGGTAATGAGCGACTCCAACCCAAGTCAAACCAAGTTCAAGTTTACTACCTACGAGCGCGATAGCGAGACCGGCGGTGACTATGCGCTCAACCGACAATACGCCGCTAACAGGGCCCGCTTCGACCAACCCGATCCTTACGGCGGCAGCTACGACGTCGCGGATCCGCAGAGCTTCAATCGCTATGCTTACGTGCAGAACGATCCTGTGAACTTTGTCGATCCGAGCGGGCTTCGGATGATAATGGTGTGCGAAACCTGGCTAGATAATGAAGGCGGAGGTTGGCGGGACATCTGTATTTGGATTGACGTTCCAGAAGGTCCACCGATTCCCGGTGAACCTAATCCCCGCGGTGGTCGTGGCCTGCAGAACTCCGGACAGCCAAAGAAGGAACCATGTCCGCCTGTCCCTCAAGCTCCTCCGGACGTCTCCATAAACGGAAACATCAGCAGGGCTGAGCAGCACAGGCCCGCAGGACCGGTCACCACGGCCACCGCCGCCAGCTGGTTTAAGAAGATGGTACAAGGCGGGGGCTCAACGGCTGAAAGCGTAAGGAGGGGAGAATCTTGGAACTACAAGAAACTGGGCCCGCAGTATCGGGACTTCGGGAACTTTAACTATGGAGCAGCTGGCGCTGCTATTGGTTTTGATGAAACATCACTTCTTATTGAAGCAGGGAGAGCGCAAATTGCAGCAGGAACCTCAAAACCCGAATGGGGTACTCCTGGAGGCAGAATATGGGGTAAGCCTGTGGCACCATATGGTGATGATCCCGACGACCAGGCTTTGATTACGAAAGGTTTTCAGTACTACCAAGCCAGACAAGCTGGCTGCGGACCATAAGGAGTTAACGCAATGAAGGCAATAGTTCTAATTCTTCTAGTAGGTCTAGGCGCAGTTGCCTTGGGGTTGTTTCTTGCTTCGGATTGCGAAGATACGATCAAAACCGAGGTAAAGTCGCCCGATGGAAAGTACGTTGCAACTTTATATGAACGTGATTGCGGTGCCACGACTGATTTCAGCACAATTGTGAACCTTCGGGACAGTTCAGCGAGCTTTAACGGCGACGACTTAGGCATTGTAATTGTCAAAGGACAACATAAGCTTGATCTCATTTGGGATGGCAACACAAAACTACGGCTACAGTGTCATAATTGTCGCTCTGACGACATCTTCAAACAAGAAAGGACTTGGAAAGACATTGAAATCTCCTTTGTGCATTGAACCTTGCATACAACTACGACTTCACTGAGCAGGTTAAGCCGCAGAACCCTGAGCGCCCTAAGAAAATACCTAACCTTATCGTTGTAGCCAAAAAAGATGAATATGGCGAAAGCGGCCATGGCTGAATAAAACCATCGTGAGTGGAACTGAGTAACCCTGCCAGCAAGAAAACCTAGAGCCACGCCAGTGGCGGTGACAACCAAAGTCAAACTTGTCTGAAGACGACCGTCTATGGCGTCGAGGCTTCGCAGCACCCAGTCGCTCGAAGAAACAGCAATCGGATACGCGAACTCCACACCTGATCGATCCTAATAGCGGATTTTTCGGTAGCACCGGAAATCAAACCATGCGGGTCGGGTTAAATCCACTGGGTGCGTCATTCATACAACTCAGCGACGTGGAGTTTGCTAGCTTCATGCTAGCTCATGAATTAGGTCATCGCACAGGTAAGTTGATACCTGATGGTAGCGATCGCAGTAACGCTCTAAGCATCTCGAACAATGGCGCTGTTCACAAGGCTTGCTTTGGGGACATACCCGCTCATTCCAGTGGAATGCCATGAGGAGCACCGAGAGTTTTACGAAGGTGGACTGCTCCAGCCACGTGCAGGTTTGCAGAGTCAGAAGAATTTGCGGAATACAAAGATTCATCAAGCCAATTTGGAGGGAAGTATGACGGTGTTACAACTGCTCTTGTGTTTCTTCGTTAGTTTTGCTGTGGCTCATCCGCAGACTAGGACGTCTGCCCAGCGCCAGCTTGGTACGGCGATTACAGCCAGTCAAAGCCAACAACCGCAGTTGCAACTTACAGCAAGCGTCGCTAATGAACGCTACACTGTTGATAAGTATGGGGTGCGGAGTCTCGATTGGACTCTGAAGCTTACCTACACGAATACGGCGAATGAGCCGATCCTCCTTGATCAGAAGAGCTCGCTGATTTACCGGTCCATGGTCAGCCGCAGCCTGAAAGCGGCAGCAAGCAAGAAATATGAGTATGACCTGAATTCGCATTTCATTACGGTAGAGAATATGCGAAAAGGTGGGATTTCGAGATGGAGATCCGGAGGAAGATGCTTTTATCACATTAAGACCAGGTGAATCATACAGCCTCGAAACGGATTATGGTGTTTATATTTATGATCGAACAAAAACTTCTGAAGGCCTGCGCCCGGGAATCCACTTCTTACTATTAAGAGTTGCCACCTGGTACTACTACGTCGACCCGGCACCTTACTCAGAGAAATGGCGTAGCAAAGGCTATTATGGTCTCAGAACATGACTTCGCTGCCAATGCCCTTTACGGTGGAATAGTAGCCATGATCCTGCTCTTGTGTTTCTTTGTTACTCTTGCTGTAACTCATCCGCAGAATGAGACGGCTGCCCGGCGCAAGCCTGGTGCGATTAAGTCTTTGGGCCTCATGAGAGGATGGCCAGAGTTCTCGACACACGTAAGTAACCAAAGTGAAATCGTCAATTTTTGCGCACTAGTTGACAGTCCCGCTCTATATCACGGCCGCACAATCCGGCTCAAAGCTGTACTGGTCGAGAATAACAATAAGATGGTGGTCGACGGTGCTGATCCAAGTCTTTATGATCCTGCCTGTCGCAACAAAAAGCGTAAGGTGGTCGTTGGATGGTCGAATGAGTCGTATGAGAACAATAGCGCAAGCGAAGCGCTGCGAGAGATCCGGGCGAGGTCAGATGAGTTTAATGTTAGCCGCGCGAGCGTAGTCATGTCAGGAAAGTTAAGCGGTCCCAGAAAAGAAAAATTTGGTCACTTGGGTTGGGCGGATTTGGAATTTAAGATTGACGATGTAGAGCGGGCAGAACCCGTCCCCGCTAGTGCACGATGGCCAAAGCGGATTGAAGATGCTTATCGGAAGGCAAGAAAACTTCTTCTAAGCGGTGATGAGAAATAATAGCGCAGATGCACCGATGGTCTAACCGATAGAATAGCAATACCACGCCCCTCTTAGTCTTTGGTACGACTCTCGAACCGCCGCGTCAGGATTCGCAGGGTCATTCATCTAGTTGCAAATAGCAGTAGTCATCATAAAATTTAAATTTGACCAAGCCAGAAGTTCACGGATGCTGGCTAAACAATTTGGAGTGGACTCGAAGCGATACACCGGCTGGCAAAAGCAGGATATTTACAGGGCCTGCGAACGACTGCTGGTCTTATTTGGTTTTGATCTCACAGCCTCTCAGCGTCGAACAATCAATCACCTTGAAACGCGCGTTTCAAAAACGTCACCTGTTAGCACACACGATGGGGGTTATTGATCAGGAGTATGTTGAAGGGGCGAATACTCTGCTGAACCTCAGCTATAACTACTCCGCGACGGCGCGTTTTTATACATCTCCGCCCAGAACCCCAATCGTTCCGGCTACGTCACGACCGTCATCTCGGTAAACGGCCTTGAGAAGAAGTCGTCAATGTCGGCTGGTGGGTTCAAGAAGTCTACTTCCGGTTATAGGTGTTGTAAGTAAATCGCTTTTGGGGCAGAAATGACGTTTGCCTCATAAATCAATGCCGAAACCGAGTTATGAGGCAAAGCCGTTCCCGACGTGGGCGTGGGACATAATATATATTATCAGACGCAACGAGTGTCAGCCTCGAACCAAGGGATTAATAGGGATTGAGTGGATGGCCGCTTCTCTGTTTCCTAGGCTGGGCTTCGCAGCACGCAGTGGCCGAGCCTTCTTTGTGAAGTACTGGACACGTCGTTGTCGGACTGAATGAGGTATCGCGATGGGGGTTCAAATCCAAGCCTGGGGCTGTGGTCTTGTTTGCTTGATGCAGTGCGCCCGCTTGACCGACTTTGGCGCCGCACCTTAGAGTGACGAGTCAATTCATTTAATTCGTAGGTTGTTAATGAGGTGTCCGCGCAGTGGCCATAAAAATTGAGAATCAGTGTGAGCGAAAACTACCAAAGGAAACGTTAAATCAGGTCGAGGACGCTTTCGACAGCTTGCCCCGTGAGCATACACGAGGATTGGAGCGGATAAGATTGGTCGAGTTTATATCCGACCCGCGGCTGAAGAATACTCTTCAGGCGTCCGAACTGCCAGGGCTCTACCATCCGCGACAGGGGCCCAAAGGAGCCTGGCTGGAGGTCGCTGTCGGAGTTTTGCTCCCCGGCGACAAGCCGGTGCATAAACGCATAATTCCGCGGCTCTCGTTTAAGGGAAACTTGGCGGCTACGATATTTTCCCTGGTCGGCCAACACTACCACTTCACGCTAAAGCATTCGCTTAAGAAAACTCAGTTGGAGCCAGCGATAAGAGTGTACACGGAGAAACATCTTAAGGCGTGGAATGAAAAGAAGCACAGCTTCCGTGCCCGTCTGTTCAAGCCACTACAGCCTACGCTCGAGCGTTGGGCCAAGGGATTACAAAAGCGCGCGGCTGCGGAAAAGAAAAAGAGTTTGAGTGCTAAGTGAACGCCGAATGGTAATTCTTTGTGAGTAACGGATCATTCTGGCCGCTGGTCGCCACTATCAATACTCTTGGCTACCGACCTTAAGGCCTGAGCAATGTCGGTGGTGTCGACGTTTGAGCGCCGGAAGCGTACTTCCAGGCTAAAGTCTTTTTTAGGCGATACGTATTTGAAGGTGTAGGGCTTGGCTTCCGGAGCGATGCGTGGCCCCATCTCCTGCCGTCTCACTTCCCTTGCATCATCGCGTGTCAGTCCTCGAGAAGTTATTTGTTTCGCAAGTCGTCTCATTCCCTCTTCGTCCGGTTGACGAACAATCTGGAGCAACATCGATTTGGCGGAGACATCAGCTTGGCGACAAAGATCCCTGACGTCGGGAGGAATTGCTGCAATGGAAAGCGCCTCGGTAACGGTACTCCTGCTCTTACCGACTTTTCGCGCCACTTCCTCATGCGTGTAACCGAACCTATCGCACAACGCCAACAACCCATCGGCTTCTTCCCAGACCGTCAAATCCTTGCGCTGCATGTTTTCAATCAGCGCAATCTCCGCGACAGCACTGGCGTCAATGTCCATCTCCACGCACGGCACTTCCGTCAGACCCGCAGCGCGCGCGGCTCTATAACGACGCTCGCCCGCAATGATCATCCAACGACCCGTCGAGCGTGAGGGCTTAACGAGCAATGGCTCCAGCACGCCCTTTTGCGCGATTGACGCGGTCAGCTCGGTCAAGTCGCCAAGCTCCACGCGCGGTTGTTCCGGATTTGGATCGAGCTTATCCAGGCCAATCATACGTCCCACTGCGGCGGGCTGATGCTGCGACAACTCCTCAACATAGTGGGAGTCGTGGCGCATTTGAAGTCCAGTCGGCAGTCCCCTTTTAGACACGTTTCATTACCTCGTCACATAGATTTCCATATTCGATTGCGCCTGATGAGTTCGGAGCGAAGCTAAAGATCGCCTCCTTGTAGGCGGGTGACTCTTCCAATCTGACGCTCTTGGTTATTACAGTCTCAAACAACTTTGGTCCGAATACTTTCTTGATCTGTTCATGGACCTCACGCGCCAGAGTAGTTCGCTTATCATGGAGGGTCACAAGCACCCCTAACAGTTCCAGGTTGGGGTTCGGACGAGCCTTCACCTTCTCGATGGTCTCGAGCAAATCATCAGTGCCCTCAAGAGCGAAGTAAGAGGACTGAATCGGCACCAGCACGTGCGTTGCGGCCACTAGCGCGTTTACTGTGATCAGCCCAAGGGTTGGCGGCGTGTCGATCACAATCACTTCATACTGGTCGCGAAACGGTCCCAGACGATCCTTGAGTCGAAACGGAGCGTCAAAGTCGCCAACTAATTTCGACTCCAGCTTGGCCAGATTGATACGTGCCGGAATGATGTCGAGCCCTTCGACCGGCGTTCGGTAAACCGCCTGTTCCACCGGCGCCTGCCCGTCCGTCATTAGTTCGTACGCGGAGCGCTCCACGGAAAGCGGGTCGAGAAAAGAGATTGAGCTGTTTGCCTGGGGATCTAAATCGAGAAGAAGGACACGTTTGCCGAGCCTGGCGAATGCAGCAGCCAAATTGATGGCAGTAGTAGTTTTTCCCACGCCACCTTTTTGATTTGCGATCGCAATTATCATTCGGTACCCATCAGGAAAAGTTCGAAAACACTATCCCAGCCATATCACATTCCATCAAACATAACGGACGAGCGGCTTACATCGGAAGGTCGCCGGCTTCGCCAATCACATCCGGCCACTCTTCCTCACCAAGAGCCGACTCTTCCCCGCCCTCTTCTTCAGACGGCGCGTTTTTCTGGGACGCCTTGATCACTTCCTCGTCAACGTAGATCGGACAATCAGCCCGAAGCGCGAGAGCTATCGCGTCCGAGGGTCTTGAATCAAGCACCATGCGGTTGCCATCACTCATACGCATTTCAATGACGGCGAAAAATGTATTGTCGCGCAAACTGGTTACGACGACTCTTTCCACTTGAATGCCAAGCTCGATAATCAAGTTGCGCAGTAGGTCGTGGGTCATCGGGCGAGGAGGTGCAATCTTTTCAATTTCAAGCGCGATGGCGTTGGCCTCATAAGCTCCCACCCAGATCGGTAACATCGTATCGCTTTCGACGTCCTTCAAAATTATGATGGGAGTGCCGCTGTTGGGATCCATCATCAGCGCTCTGATTTTTACTTCAATCTCCATAAATCGATACCTCTGTCCCGGCACCCAAGCGGAGCTGCCTTGCCGCGGCCCCCACAATCTGCCCCTCGATCAGCTCGCCTGCTTATTCAGCAATTCTCCATAAAGGCTGTACGGCTTAGCCTGGGAAACCAACACGTCGACTATCTCTCCGGGTTGAGTCTGCCGGGCCCTGAAGTTCACGACCTTGTGACAAGTCGAATGGCCCGTCATGTCTTCGCTTGACCTCGTGCTCTCTTTTTCCACCAAAACGCTCACGGTCTTACCCATGTAACCGTCGTAAATTTTGTGCTGCATTGACTCTTGCAGATTCTCAAGAGCAATGAATCGCGCAGTCTTCTCCGTCTCTGGTATCGCATCCTCCAACGCCGCCGCCGGCGTTCCCGCTCGTTTCGAATACTTAAAGATGAACAGTCCGTCGTATTCGCACCTGTGAACCAATCTCATTGTGCGCTCGAAATCCTCTTCAGACTCACCAGGAAAGCCGACAATTATGTCGCTCGTCAGTGATAGCCGTCGCTTCGAGCTTTTGATTCCGTCGACGCGCCGCAAGTAGTCTTCCGAACTATGGCCGCGCCGCATTGCCTTGAGTATCCGGTCACTTCCCGACTGCACCGGCAAGTGAACCCAGTCGCAAAGATTTGGACACTCCTCAAGCGCGGACACTATATCAGGATGGAAGTCTCTAGGAAACGATGTCGTGAATTTGATGCGCTCCATGCCGGTCTCGGCAACGGCTCTCAACAAACGAGAGAAGGACGTCGCTCCCGAATAACGCTCCAGACCATCCTGCGACTTCGGGCGATAGCTGTTCACGTTCTGCCCGATTAGGTGAACTTCCTTATAGCCAAGTGCACGAAGTCGCTGCACCTCGGCAACAATTTCCAGCCCGCTGCGACTCTTCTCGCGCCCGCGTGAGTAAGGAACGATGCAGAAAGAACAAAACTTATTACAACCTTCGATGATTGGGACAAAGGCAACATAAGGGGATCGTCTCTCCGCCGGCGACACATCCCAAAGCTCGCCTTCCTGGCGCTCGTCTAAATCGATCACCGACGCTTCCCCGCCCCGCACACGTTCAATCAAAGATGGTATGCGGTCAGTTGCGCGTGTGCCGATGATCAGATCGACGCCCCGCGCATTTTGGAAAATAGTCTCGCCCTCGAGTTGTGCGACGCATCCCATCACACCAATCAACGGTTTCTGTTGACGGCCGGCGGTCTTCGCGCGGTTGCGAATCTCGCCGATTCTCCTGAAGACCTTTCGTTCAGCGCGTTCGCGGACGGAACAGGTATTCAACAAGACAACGTCGGCGCCCTCTGGCGCAGCCGTTAACTCGTAGCCAGCTTTTCGCAAACCACTTGCGGCTCGCTCCGTGTCTGCGACGTTCATCTGGCAGCCAAACGTCTCGATGTAAACTTTGGATTTCATTTGAAAACTATGCGCGAACTTAAGAGCGCGTGTAGTCTAACAGAAAACGTAAGCCTAACGCGATGCCGAGATTTTTGCATCTACGCCCCGATGATCGCTGAGCTTGACCACCTCTTATTCGACTAGTAGGATGACGCTCGAGTTCCCAAATCCAAAAGATATTGAGAGGTCCCTCATGTCCTTCAACAAGGTAATTCTTGTCGGCAATCTTGGCCGCGATCCCGAGCTACGTTACACGCCGCAGGGTACGCCTGTTTGCAGTTTTAGCATGGCTACAAATGAACGACGCAAAGATAAGACCGGCGAAATGCAGGATCAAACGACGTGGTTTCGCGTGACTCTTTGGGGACGTCAGGCAGAAACTGCCTCGCAATACTTAACGAAGGGTCGGCCGGTTTATATCGAAGGCAGGCTACGCGTTGAAGAGTGGACTGATCGCGACGGGAAGCCGCGGCATACGTTGGAGGTCCACGCCACAGATATGCAGTTCATCGGTGGTGGTAGAGGAGAAGAGCCACCGATGGAGAGAGCGGCTGCGGCTACGGGCGGCGCTCCCGCGGAGCAGACCGATCTTTCGGACGACGACGTTCCCTTCTAGTTTGCGAAAGTTGCAGCTAAGCCGTACCCCAGCGGCCGAACTCTCGCAATTTCTTATAACGTCTGGCTAGTCTTTCATCCTGACTACAACTGACGGCTTCGGCCAGTCGCTCGGTTAGAGCCACGTCGAGCAACCGCGCAGCTTGATCATAGTCGGTGTGAGCACCGCCCGGCGGCTCATTAATAATCTGGTCCACGATCTTCTCCGCGTAAAGATCCTGTGCGGTCAACCGCAAACCGGTCGCTGCTCGATCCGCGAGTTTCGCGTCCTTCCAAAGTATCGCTGCACAACCTTCGGGTGAGATGACGGAATAGATGGCGTTCTCCAGCATCATGACCTGGTCACCGACGCCAATCGCCAGGGCGCCGCCAGAGCCTCCCTCGCCGATTACGGTGACGATCACCGGCACCTTCAGCTTGGTCATCTCGCGCAGGTTGTAAGCAATGGCCTCGGCCTGGCCCCGCTCCTCGGCGTCGATACCAGGATAGGCGCCGGGTGTGTCGATTAACGAAAAGATTGGTCGTCCGAATTTTTCTGCGAGCTTCATCACCCGGAGTGCCTTGCGGTAACCCTCAGGCTTGGGCATGCCAAAGTTTCGATATTTCCGCTGCTTGGTATCGCGGCCTTTTTGATGGCCGACGACGACAATAGGCAAACCATGAAAGCGCGCGGAGCCACAAACGATCGCCGGATCATCGGCGAATCTCCGATCACCATGCAGCTCGACGAACTCGTCAAATAGCCGCTCGATGAAATCCAACGTATGAGGACGGTCCGCGTGGCGGGCTAGTTGTACTCGTTCGATAGCAGTTCGCGACCCAGGCTCCGAGCCCGGCTCAGGCGCTTCCGGAACGTCCGCCGCCACAGTTTGTTTTTCCTTCTTAGCCACGTTTCTCAATTCCAACCAAGTATTATCAGACTCCGTTTGAAGGTGCCATTCTCTCCACCTTCAGCACACAACCCATCTTCCGAATGGCCGTCTCAAATTTTTCACTACGCTCGACGCGCAAAGTGGAGCAGACTTTTACCCTCACGATCAAGCCGCTGTCGACGGCAGTCTCTAACATCACGTCGCAGTTGCCCGCATTCGAATTGATCAAGTGAAGGATGCTGTCAAACAATTCAGCGGGATCGGGAGTTCGCGGAACGCGCAAGACAACCAGCTCTTTTGCTTTGACCATTTCATCCAAACTCTGCACCTGATCGACAATAATTGAGGGTGGATTGTCTTCACCGAGTTCTAGTCTGCCGCTCACCAGCACCGGAAGTTCATTCTTAACCAGAGCCGAATATTTTCGATAAGTTTCTGGCCATAGAACGCACTTCGTTCCCCCTGCTTCGTCTTCCAGGCGTAAGAGAGCAAACCTGTCGCCCTTTTTAGTTGTCCGCGGCTGGAGGTCGTTAATGATACCGCCGATGCTAATGCGAACGCCGCTCGTGAGGCCGGGCAATTCGAGAGACTTCACCGCTTTCGATGCCTGCAAGAGGTCTACATAGTTTCCAAGTGGATGCGCGGTGACGTAAAAACCCAACGCCGCTTTCTCCGCCAGCAGGAGTTGAGATCGAGTCCATGGCACGCTGGACGATGAAGGTTGCTCTACAAAATCCGAATCCTCAGGGCTGGAGGCAAAGAGACCATTTTGACCCTGCATCCGTTC
>JBGPYG010000211.1:0-6764 GCA_041493085.1 Pyrinomonadaceae bacterium
CCCCGAGTAGTTGCACCTGTTTGGCAGTAACGCCGCTTTAATGTTGAAGGATTAAGCTTGTGCTTGTGTTTGAAAGATTGCTGGCAAGGCCGTGGTGAAGAGAGTGAGGCTCTATCCTTTTAGATAGCTGCAATATCTATATGGATAGAATAACCTTGTGAACGAGGCTTCCCGAACTAATCAAACCGAGACGACTACGCCCCTCCTCGCGCTCGGGGCAATCACCTCTGGTCACCGCTCCTTAACGCGGACATGCAAGAAGTCTTGAGAGGAAGAATGAGCCCTGTTGCAGCATGACCAATGACGCCCTCATTCACGGTCGGGCTACTGCCCCGATGGCCGCAAGAACCCAAAAACCAAAACAGCAACCCGGGGGCATTGGGTTGCCGTTCTGGCTTCTAACAACCGGTGAGCGGGCGCTCGCCAGCCGTTGCGTGGGGGAGTTTCGGTTAACGAAACGTCGTTACTACTTCGACGATTTCGTAAGTGTTTTTGGCAGTCGCGCTCTTTGAAGAGACGCTCGCGAGTTCGCGTTCAATAGCGCGCTCTTCTCGCGACCGCAACAGTTGACGGCCGGCGAGGTTAGCGCCACTCCAAACTTCCGCGAGAAAATAGCGCTGGCCGTAGCGATGAAACACCAGGCGCGCATGCGTCTTGTTTCTCCGCGGTTCAATTGCATTCGTCAAGCGAATGGCGGAGCTCTTCGCATCAGCGCTCTGAATCATCAACACGTTGCTCGTCTCGGAGGCCTTCAGAGCGTATTCCCCGGCCGGCAATGCCTGGCTGCCGACAACAAACTCAAAAGGAATGTTTGCGACCGCCTTGTTGGACGACTGTGCATTGGCTGAAGCGACAGCGGTTGCCAGCGCTATCACAACCATCAGCATCAACATCGTGAATCCTCTAAGAAGTTCTTTTTTCATTTCTTCTCCTCTTGCCCTTTGGGCATTGGCCGAATTACCTCGACCTCAAACTTTGTAGTAAGCAAGTAGTCCTGGGAGATCGCTTCTTACCAGTAGCAGCTCAACCGTTTTCAAAGTATTAGTAACCGCGAGCTGGCTTGCTCCACTGCTAATCTTGTGCCGTGGCAAAAGAGCACCCCGAGTAGTTGCAGCTGTTTGGCAGTAACGCCGCTTTAATGTTGAAGGATTAAGCTTGTGCTCGGGTTTGAAAGATTGCTGGCAAGGCCGTGGTGAAGAGAGTGAGCCTCTATCCTTTTAGATAGCGCCAGTATCTGTTTAGATAGCAGGGAGCTGTAGTTGATACCAATGCGACCAGAGGGGCTCAGGCTATTGCCGTGGATCGGAGGTACGCGTACACTTGGGCGCTCAAAACTCTACAGCTCACTCGATTCGATGAACCCGCGACTGACAGCCATTGCCGGAAGACTCAAGGGCAGCGTCTTCACGATTGAAGATTTGCCGGTCGTCATCGGCCGTGACACAACGGCCACGCTTTGCCTTGCCGACGCCTCTGTTTCCCGCCGTCATTCCCAGATTGAAAAAGAAGAACAAGATTTTGTCATACTCGACCTCGAGAGCCTCAACGGCACGTTTATTAACGACGTGCCGGTCAAGCGACGCAAACTTCAACATGGCGATCGAGTTCGCATCGGGGATTCGCTGTTCCTTTTTCTAATGCACGATGCCGAGAATTCGCAGTCGAGCGAGATTAGCTTCGACGACGGGCATATTGTCAGTGGCTCCACGTTGCAGCTCAGGGTCAACGACGCGCTTTACCTGATGGCCCGCGACTTGAGCGCGCTGATGAAGGTCAGCACCACAATCAACGCCATTCGCGGCGTGGAGGAACTTCAGAAGACCCTGCTCGAACTGCTTTTCGAAGTGGTGCCCGCGCAGCGGGGCGTGATCCTGCTCACCGATGACGGTCCTCAGGAACAAGGAAGAGGATTTGCCTCAGTTTTTGGGTTAGACCGGCGGCACGGACCCGATGAATCGATCAAAGTCAGCCGGACAGTTACGAATTGGGTTTTGCAACGCGGCGAATCGCTTCTGATCACTAATCAAGCAGAAGCGAAGGACTTCCAGTCGGCGGACAGCTTGATCGAGGATCGGCCCGGCTCAGTATTGTGCGTGCCGCTCATCATGCTGGAGCGCCTGCTGGGAGTTATTTATCTGGACACAAGGGAGCCGGAAACTCTTTTTGACAAAGACCACTTACAACTCGTGTCGGCGATTTCCGCCATCACCGCCGTGGCGATCGAAAACGCGCGCCACTTCGAATGGCTCGTAAGCGAAAACAAGCGACTGATTGCCGACTTCAATATCGAACACAACATGGTCGGCGAAAGTCAGTCGATGCGCGACGTGCTGCAATTCATTTCCAAAGTCGCGCCCACTGATTCGACGGTGTTGCTTTCGGGCGAGAGCGGCACGGGCAAGGAGCTGGCGGCGCGGGCAATTCATCTCAACAGCAGGCGCGCAGACAAACCTTTCATGGCTGTGAATTGCGCGGCGCTCGCCGAATCACTGCTCGAGAGCGAACTCTTCGGCCACGAGAAGGGGTCGTTTACTGGCGCGCTGATGCAAAAGAAGGGGCGGCTTGAAATCGCCGACGGCGGCTCAATGTTTCTGGATGAGATCGGAGAGGTCTCGCCCGCGCTCCAGGTCAAGCTCCTGCGCGTGTTGCAAGAGCGAGAGTTTGAGCGAGTCGGCGGCACGCGAACGATCAAGGTCGACATCCGCCTCATCACCGCGACCAACAGGAACTTAGAGGACGCGGTTAGCAACGGCGCGTTCCGGCAGGATCTTTACTATCGGCTTAATGTGGTGAGCCTGGAGATGCCACCGCTAAGAGATCGACAGGAAGACATTCCGCTGCTGGCAAATTATTTCGCAGCGAAGTATGGCGAGAAATGCAATCGACGCATCAGCGGAATCTCCGCGGAAGCCCAAGCGCGTTTGCTCGGTTACGATTGGCCGGGTAATGTACGCGAACTGGAAAACGCGATTGAGCGCGCGGTGGTGTTAGGCAGTACCGAGCGTATTTTGCTTGAGGACTTGCCGGAGTCAGTTCTGGAATCGGAGGCGCCGGCAACTGCGCCGGGCACGAAGTATCATGAGGCGGTGGCCCAAACGAAAAAGCAGATTATTCTTAGCGCGATGCAGCAGGCGAAGGGTAATTATACTGAAGCCGCAAAACTTCTCGGCGTGCATCCGAACTATTTGCACCGCTTGATTCGCAATCTGAATCTGAAAGACCAACTGAAGAAGTAGGAGTCCGACAAACAACCGAAACGCCGGCCAGGCCGGTTTTTTCTGTAGTGCAGACTTCGAGAGGCTTAGCTATACAAACGATTGACTATCGCCTCTAGATAGGCGACGCCGCTTTGTTTTCCAGTGGGAACAAGTAGCAGCTTGAACGTTCCCAGCGCGCCGTGCTCGATTGTATAGGTGTCCTGGGGGAGTTGCTTTCCACCGCTGAAGACGAGCGAGAAGCATTCTCTGCTTCCGACATGCGCCCTGACCTTGTGAGCCGATGGTGCGAGGTCCTTTACTTCGACCAGTGTTACTACGGCGCCGCCGGAAGTTCCTTGTCGCAGCCGAAACTTTGAATTGAGGTGCGCGGAGAAGGTTGATTGTGTGAAATAAGTGAGTGGGTCGCTCAGACTTTCATCAGGCACCCGGAAGCCGGTAACGGCACTTTGTCTGCCGCCGCCAGACCTTTGACCGAAGGCTACACTGGTCAGTTTTGAATGGGCCGCTGCTGAAATGGCAACCATTGTCGCTGATCGCAAAAAAATCCGCCTGGAGATAGACATTGCTTTTTCCTTGTTGTTGGGTTGAGATGTGGCGATTCAGGTTCGACACCGCTTCTGGGGGTAACTAAGGCGGTGGCTTAGTTGCCTTGACTCTATAGCAATTAAGTCAAAAGACTTAACCTTTTTATCGTCAATAGTGCTGGCTGGAACCATAATGATCAATAGTTGTAAAGCAAGCACATTTCCAAGTTCCGCATGGCTTCCAAACGAAGAAATTCTTCCGCGGCCCGACAACTCATGCTGCTTTGACCAAACCCATCGGGATAGATGATCATTGGCTCTTGTGATCACGCGTTGCCGTGGGCAAGGAACGATGAACTGGGGTTGCACCGGGAAAAGTGGGTAAGTAGAATCGCTTCCTCATTCACATCCCTTTACAATTTCGAGGACCGTGGTGAATTCAGGGGACGATTGTCGACTTTCACGTCGAAGGGATTGAAGACGCGTCCTGGGAATTTGATTTCATCGAGCCGACGATCAACCATTCTTTCCGCTTTCCCAGCGAGGCACTTGGCAAACTCGATCATTGCTCCCGGTTTTGTCCGGTTACGCTTAATCGCGATCTATTTTCGTTGCTGGACACTACAGGTCACCGCAGAGTGTTGGAAGTCGGCGGCGGCACGGGTAGCTTTGCCAGATCGTTTTTGCGGCAGGCAGGTGGATTACGCACTGCAGGCAACAGGCGTTAAGAGTTCAATCTTTAGATTGCCGGTCGTTCAATCTCTTCCGAACTGCTGCGCATTGTTTGCCCAAGGCGCGCGCTTTCCAATTTTTCATAGGTTGGGTACAGCCACCGCCGGGCAGCCTCGCGCACCTGCTCCGTCGCCTTCTCTCTTTTCCTGGACGAATCCTGCTGAAAGACTCCAGCCGGCATTTTGGAATGAATCTTTGTCACGTTCTCCATCGTTTCCTTTTCGACCTCGGTCCAACGGACAGAGAAGAATTCTGAAATTGCGGACCAGACGGCGTCCGGAAGCTGCCTGTAATTGATCAGCAGCCCGCCATTGTCTCGAGATGACAAAGCCGCATGACAGATAGCCGCCAGAACCACGGCGCTGTACTCCTCCGGTTCCATTGCGACTACCAGACGAGCGTCACTTCCGAACAGACTCTGATGCAGAACGTGTGGAATCATCTGGCCACGTTCCTGCATTTCTGAAACCAGGACGTCAATGGGATCACGATAAAGAAAGATCCAGGGCACATCGGGAAACGCCTTCCGAATCAGCGGGAGTTCCAGCACATGCCAGCCACTAAACTTGATAAAGAAGTGGTTTTCGCCACCCAATCGCTGCTGGGCCAGCGCACTCACCATCCAGCGCAGCCAGGCGATTCGGTCCTGCTCGGACACCTCCGCGGATTTGAAATGCGCCTGCAGGGTTGCATCAATCGGCCGCGCCTCAGAGATAACAATGTTCTGCGAAAGCGACGCCAGCATCCGTGAGACCAGCGTGGAACCGGAGCGGGACATGTGAAAGATAAAGCCGGTCGGCTTGATACCGGGATGCATTTCATAACGCTGCTGCAGAACTTCGATTGGTGTTTGATGGCGGAACAGCAGGTTGAATGGATGCCGCAGGCAGTCGCCAATCGTCTGATCAAAGAAAGGCTCGGTGAAAGCTCTGGCGCCAAGGTAGCACCAGTCGATCGCAGGCCCTTTTTCGTGCCAGTAAAGGCGCAGGGGAACCCAGCCATCAAGGAGGTTGATATCCATCAGTCTATCCATCTCTCGATCCAGGATCTCCAGGAAGTGCGCAAAGCTTCCTCCACTTCGGGCGCAGTAAATCGATAACCACGCTCGCTGCCCAATGAGACCAGCAACTCGACAAAACGCTCTTGGTCGTCCGTCTCGCGCAACGTTCGTTGCATGTCAGGATTAGCCAGCACGTCCAGTCGGAATCGCTCTAGTTCTGGGAAATTGCTGCTCATTTATCCTCCGACTCCGTGGTAGCATAACCGCACAATGATGATCTAACATCATAATCGTATCACCCGACCAATGAATGAATCTGAAAAACAACAAGGGGTCCGGACCTGTTCGAGCCCTGGGCCGGTGCCGGCGGTGAGCCTGCGGGCAGCTACCCCGGCTGACCACGACTTTCTGTTAGCGGTTTTTGCCAGTACACGCAGCGACGAGTTGGCTGGGCTGGCGTGGGATCCGAGCCAGACTCAGGCTTTTATCAAGATGCAGTTTTCCGCGCAGTCCCAGAACTACAGCGCGTCATATCCCCTGGCTGAAAACCAAATTATCCTCCTCGCCGATCGGCCCATCGGTCGAATACTGGTGGAAAGGACAGCCGAAGAGTTTCTGCTGGTGGACATCGCTATCTTGCCGGAACATCGGAACGCAGGAGTTGGTAGCGCTCTGATTCAGGATTTGTTAAGAGAGGCCGCAGCCAGAAGCAAGCCCGTAAGACTTCAGGTACTTAATTTCAGCCCGGCTGTGCGGCTTTACCAACGCCTCGGGTTTTCTTCCATCAGCGGCGATGGAGTCTACCTGGAAATGAAATGGAGTGACTGAAGCGAAAATAATCTCGCCCGGCGTAAAATTCTTTTCGCTAATCTTCAAGTATCCCGCAGGATCCATTCTGTGAACTCTTATCAACTCAATCCTTACGTTCACGTGGTGGAGAATTGCATCTTTCCGAACACAATCCAATATGGAGTTTTTCATCAATGTACCGGCGAGGTGTTAGAGCCTTCGCCGGGGGTGCGTTCGCTCTTGTTCGCACTCAGGCTCGGCAATCAATTCTCCCTGGTTGAAGAAGACCTCGATCGCATGGGGGAAGATGGTCGCGAAATAAGACGGTTGATCGGTAAAGAGTTTTTGATTGTCGCCGGACATGATCCACTGGCTTTGTTTTTGGATCAGTATGTGGTGCGACCCATTCAAAATTCGGCGCTGGCCTATCGTTCAACAGATGGCCAAGTATTGCTCGTCAGAACCTCGATGGCGCAACGTATTTTTTCTCCTGGGCCCGAC
>JBGPYG010000213.1:0-6689 GCA_041493085.1 Pyrinomonadaceae bacterium
CGCGACCCGTAACGCCGCGGGCCAGGCGAATGGCGGACATCGTCGCTTCGGTGCCGCTGTTGACCATGCGCACCATCTCGATCGAAGGCACTGCATCCACGATCTCTTCCGCGAGTTCGATTTCCAATTCGTTGGGCGCGCCAAAGCTTGTGCCATTCGCCGCCACTGCCGCAAGCGCAGCGACAATTTCCGCGTCTGCATGGCCTAAAATCATTGGACCCCAGGAACCCACGTAGTCGATGAACGTCCGGCCATCGACATCGGTGATGGTGGGCCCGCTGGCGCTCTGGATGAACAGCGGCGTCCCGCCGACCGCGCGAAATGCGCGCACCGGCGAGTTGACGCCTCCCGGCATCAGCTCGAGCGCGCGTGCGAAGAGTCGCGAGGACTTGTCTTGATCCTTTTCCGGAGTAGCCATGTTCGCAAGCATACCAACTGTCGCAGAAGTTAGGTAGACCAAACGGCGGACCTGAGAGTGAGCATCTCTCTAATCGGATCCTAAGCGGTGTCGTGGCGCGGTAGCCGCTCAAGGGTGCAGGACGGTTTGAAGATCGTGTAAGGTGTAATAGATTAGGCAGCGATGATTAGTTCATTCAAGCATAAGGGCTTGCGCGAGTTTTTCGAGACCAATAGCAAGCGAGGAATTCCGCCAGAAACTGTCTACTCGCCTGCGTGATAGGCTTGACGTAATCGACGCGGCAACTACTTTGGAGGATATTGCCTTGCCGCACTTCGATCTTCATGAGTTAAAGGGAGACCGCGCCGGTATGTGGGCCGTGAAGGTCAACAAGAATTGGCGGCTGACATTTACCTTTGCTGGCGGCGATGCCGACGATGTAAACTTCGAGGACTATCATTGAAAGAGAATTCTATGCGGGAAAAATCCATCCAACGCAAAGTGCGTCCAACCCATCCAGGCGCGATCTTAAGAAACATGCTTGAAGAACTCGCGGCTGAGGGAAGCGACCCGTTTTCGTCGCTGACGCAAAAGGAATTAGCAAAACGTCTTGGTGTGTCGCGACGTACGGTCAACGAGCTGATCAATGAACGCCGCGACATGACGGCAGACACGGCCATTCGTTTGTCGCGAGTTTTCAAGACGACGCCGGACATTTGGATGAATTTGCAGAAGGCCGTGGATCTATGGGATGCCGCCCGGGCAAACAAGAATCAATATGCGAAGCTCAGACCTATTGCAGCGTAGGCCTTCACCTACACGCCCATCCTACGCGGTGAGCCAAAGCTGGCCTTTCGGTTTCTACTTCAGTCCAATCTTTTTAAGAACCACATCAATCACTTGGTCATTCTTGACGCCAAGTAGAATGAGTATACCAATCAACGCGAGCGTCCAAACAAGATTGAGAAGCTTCGGCCACATATGGTCCTCAAACTTATCAACGGTAAAACCGGCAGCGCCAATCAATGTAACTGGAAGCCGAATAATGAATAAGAATAAAACTTTAAGCCAATGTAACGGGTTCAGCAAATTCCGCCATTCGCTTTGCACTCGCTCCTCAGATAAACCAATGGTCTCATTTAGGCCATCGAGAATCATCTGGGGCGTAATAAGGTTCTCCGTCATATCACGAGTAAGGCGTTGAAAAATACTTTGTCCTAATAATTGGATTATTTGGAAATGCTGGAGCTGGGAACTGTGTAATCATTATTGAGGCCCCTACTGAGTTCGCAATGCGGTCTGCCCGAAGGGGTGTCTTTCACTATGCGTTCCCGAAGCTCATGATAACTCTGTGCGTTCTGCTCAACGCGTCTTATTAGCTCGTCACGTTCTCGCCTTACTAACCAATTGTCAAAATTATTGGTTCCTGCTTCGAAATTATGCTGAGCTTCCAAATAACGTAAAGCGTTAACCTTATATTCCTCGATAAAGGCAAGGTCGGACTTGGCTTTCCGATAGCCCATTGCAGGCTCCTTTTATTGAGGGGTGCGGAAAACAAAGACAGCCTAACACCGATGCGCTATTGGTTGATAGAATTAAGTCGCTAACGCCCGACTTGCTCTTGCAGGGTGGCGTCAAGATAAATTGGCAGACGCAGCTCCGCTCCCTTCCGGAAAAACTTTCCTCTCACACCTTTGGAAAAGTCAATACTCTCGTTTCATTGTGCGATTTCCTTTCATACTATTCCTATGATCAGGCGATTGAGGCTCTCAGCCAAGAACGGCCAGGTTGGTTAGTAGAGAAGCCGAGTCTATCCGCGGCGCGCCGTCGTCTGATAAGATGGCGCCGTTTCCATAATGGTTCTGAATCGCCCAGATTCTTTGCGGACTATCAACGCCAGAGCAAAGACCAAAAACTTTCAGGAGATTATTTTGTTTATGCGTCCCCCTGTGCCTGACACTCCTTTCACCGCTTTCATATCGCAACACGCGCGTCTGTTTGTTTATCTCGCTTTGGTTGCAATTCTGATCCTGTTGCCGCTTCCGGCATTTGCGCAGGAAGAGCGAAGAGCCGCAGAAAAAGCCGCGACTGAGAAAGCGCGGCAGGAGGCCGCGGCTAAACAGCAGCCGTCGCCCGAGGCCGCAAAAGCGGACGAGGCGAAGAAGCCCGAAGATGAGAAGGGCGAGGAAGAGAAGAAGCCGGCCGACCCGATGTCGTCGCCGACTTTCAATGGCTTGAAACTTCGTTCCATTGGCCCGGCGTTCACTTCCGGTCGCGTCTCCGGGTTTGCAGTGGATCCAAATAATCCGGCGCACTACTTCGTCGCCGCTGCTTCGGGTGGCGTGTGGAAGACAAGCAACAATGGCACAACCTGGACGCCGGTGTTCGACAAAGAAGGCTCCTATTCAATCGGCGCCATCGCGCTCGATCCGAAGAATCCGCTGACGGTGTGGGTAGGCACCGGCGAGAACAATAGCCAGCGCAGCGTTTCCTATGGCAACGGTGTCTATCGTTCGGATGATGGTGGCAAGATCTGGAAGAACGTCGGCCTCAAAGCTTCTGAGCACATCGGGCGCATCGCCATTGATCCGAAGGATTCGAATGCGGTTTACGTCGCGGCCCAGGGACCGCTTTGGGGGCCGGGCGGTGATCGTGGTCTCTACAAGACAACCGACGGCGGCAAAACCTGGAAAAAGATCCTCGGCATCAGCGACAACACCGGCGTCACGGACATTGTGATCGATCAACAAAATCCGGATACGCTTTATGCCGCGGCCTATCAACGCCGCCGTCACATGTGGACTTTGATTAACGGTGGACCGGAGAGCGCGTTATACAAATCAACGGACGCCGGCGCCACCTGGAATAAGTTGAAAGCCGGCTTGCCAACAACAGACCTGGGGCGCATCGGTCTGGCTATCTCCCCGGTGGATAGCAATGTCATTTACGCGACCGTTGAAGCCGCGGACAAAAAGGGCGGCATCTTTCGTTCAAACGATCGCGGCGGCAGTTGGGAAAGACGAAACGAATTCGATGTGGGCGCGATGTACTACTCGCGCATCGTCGCCGATCCGAAGAACGTCGATCGAGTTTACGTGATGAATGTATTCCTGATGGTCTCGGACGACGGTGGAAAAACGTTGCGGCGTCTTGGTGAGAAGTCCAAGCATGTGGACAACCACGACATCTGGATCGATCCGAACAACACGGATCATTATTTAGTTGGCTGTGACGGTGGCGTCTACGAAAGCAACGACCGCGGCGCAAATTGGGAATTCAAACGCAACCTGCCCATCACTCAGTTTTACGACGTCACGACCGACAACTCCACGCCGTTTTATAACGTCTACGGCGGCGCGCAGGACAACTTCAGCTTTGGCGGCCCGTCGCGCACGCGCAGCGCTTCCGGCATAACAAACTCCGACTGGTTCGTTACCAATGGCGGCGACGGTTTTCGCAGCCAGGTTGATCCCGAAGATCCAAACACCATCTATGCAGCGCTTCAGAATGGCGTCCTCGCGCGCTTCGACAAACGCACTGGCGAACGCATGGGCATTCAACCGGCGGTCGGGCGCGGCGAAGAACCACTGAGATGGAATTGGGACTCGCCGTTCATTATCAGTCCGCATGCACACACGCGTCTTTACTTCGCCGCCGACAAACTATTTCGCAGCGACGATCGCGGCGATAGTTGGCAAGTCATCAGCGGTCAACTCTCGCGCGGGCTTGATCGCGACAAGCTGCCGGTGATGGGCAAAGTTTGGAGCATGGACGCGGTCGCCAAGAATGCCTCGACTGCGTTCTTTGGTAACGCTTCCGCGCTTGCCGAATCGCCGAAGAAGGAAGGATTGATCTATGTCGGCACCGATGATGGCCTGATTCAGGTGACCGAGGATGGCGGCCAAAACTGGCGCAAGATAGAAACGTTTCCGGGTGTTGCCGATATGTCGTATGTGAGCCGCATCATTGCTTCCAGTCACGACGCGAACACTGTTTACGCCGCGTTTGAAAATCGTCAGAACGCGGACTTCAAACCCTATCTCTTGAAGAGCACGAACGCCGGGCGCACCTGGACGCAAATCAATAGCAACCTGCCAAAGAGCGGTTCCGTTTGGGCGATTGCTGAAGATCAGGTCAATCCGAACTTGCTTTTTGTGGGGACGGAGTTTGGTCTCTTCTTCTCGATAGACGGCGGGCAGAAGTGGATACAACTCAAGGGCGGGCTGCCGACTATTCAAGTCCGCGACCTCACGATTCAAAAGCGCGAGAACGATCTGGTCGTCGGCACGTTTGGTCGCGGTATCTACATTCTGGATAACTACACGCCGCTGCGTTTGCTCAAACCGGACATGCTCAAGCAGGAAGCGCAACTCTTTCCCGTTAAAGATGCGCTGATGTACATCCAGTCGCAGCCGCTGGGCGGACGCGGCAAGAGTTTCCAGGGGGAATCATTTTTCACGGCTGAGAACCCACCGTTTGGCGCCGCCTTCACTTATTATTTGAAGGAAGAACTGAAGACTAAGAAAGCGAAGAGGCAAGAGGCCGAGAAGGATGCTGCGAAGAAGAATATGCCCATCGCCTTTCCTGGCCAGAGCCAGCTTAGCGCCGAGGAAGAAGAGGAAGCGCCAGCCATCATCTTCACTGTTACCGACTCGGGCGGTCGCGTCGTCCGGCGACTCACGGGACCAGTGACAGCGGGTATACAACGCGTCGCGTGGGATTTGCGTTATCCGCCATCGTCGCTGCCGCCACCGCCGAACCCGGAGACTGAAGACCCTTTCAACGAAGGACCAGCAGGGCCGCTCGTCATGCCGGGCGCCTACAAGGTCAGCATAGCGAAACGAGTTGACGGCGTGATGACGCCGCTTGGTCAGCCGCAGGAGTTTCAAGTTATCGTCAACGGTCAGGAAGGCATGTCCGCGGCTGATCGCGCGGCGCTGGTTGAATTTCAGCAGAAGGTAGCACGACTACAGCGCGCGGTGCAGGGGGCGCTCGAAGCGGCCAATGCTTTGAAACCGCGGCTGGCCTTAATTCGTCGTGCATTGCTGGATACTCCTTCAGCGGGAGATAAGCTGCTTGACGATGCTGCGGCACTTGATAAACGCACAAACGATTTACTCCGCGCCTTGCGTGGTGATAACGCATTACGCGCGCGGAATATTAACTTGCCGCCGTCGATTAGCGAACGGGTTGGGGACATTGTCGGCTCACAGCGTTTGTCCACAGCTCGGCCGACGCAGACGCAGATCAATCAATACACGGCGGCAGCGCAGGAGTTTGAGCAAACACTCGCGCAGTTGCGCCAGTTGATCGAGGGCGACCTGGCCAGACTCGAGAAACAGATGGAAGCAGCCGGCGCTCCCTGGACCCCCGGCCGCATTCCGGAATGGAAGGACCAGTAGTTTAGCGGACATTGACTTGAGCGGGTGGTGGTAACCTAAAAAGTCACCCGCTCTTCTATTTTTCAGTTTTACGGAGAACCAATGCGCAAAACAACTTTCGCGACGTTGCTCATTTTGATTAGCGCCACTCTTGCTTACGGGTTTCAGTCTGACACGGAGTGGGTGAAGTTTACTTCGCCTGAAGGACGATTTTCTCTTCTGTTGCCGCAAGCGCCGAAGCTCGAGGTCGTAACCGACCCAACGAACGAAAAGCTAACGCACAATAGATTCTCAGAATTTGAGGACGGCTATGCTTTCGTTATTGAGTATTTCGACAACGTCCCTATTCCCGATCCCGAAAAATATCTTGACGGGGCCCGCGAGGGCATCTTGGGCGCGATTCATGGAAGCTTAATACGCGAAACCAAGATCAGCTTGGACGGTTATCCCGGACGCGAACTGGAATTATCACTAACCGCGAGCAATGGAACGATCGTCTCGGGGCGAACCAGAATCTACGTCGTCGGTAGCAGTCTCTGTAGCATGTCGTACGTGTGGCGGAATGATATCGATGCGACGCAAGCCTCCAAAATCGGCGAAAAATACTTCTCTTCGATTAAGATATCGCTGAGCAAATAACCGTTTAATGCAGAAACGAACGTTTAGAGGCGGGCGTTGCCCGCCGTCTCAAGACGGATTGAAATCTAAGGTAGTGAGTGGGAGTCCACGTTGAAACAGCGGGCCACGCCCGCCTCTAAACGATCGTGTAACTCCGATATGCCACTGGCCGCCGGCTCAAAAATTGGTCGCTATGAAATTCTGTCCCAACTCGGCGCGGGCGGAATGGGCGAGGTCTACCTGGCGAAGGACACGAAGCTTGATCGCAAGGTCGCCTTGAAGATTCTGCCTGC